>NZ_JAKEUW010000020.1:0-84623 GCF_022398115.1 Vibrio sp. Isolate22
TCAATAGCAGTATCAGAAAGTATCAGAAAATTGAAAGCCTCTACCTCGTTTACCATGGTGACTTTTACATTGCCATGCTTCAACGGCTGAGTCGTCAATCCAAAACGTTACTGAGCCTCGCTTGCACAAGGCTTCATTATACTCACTCCAGTTCGCTATCTTCTTCTTCGACTTACCCATAACAACACCATGCTTCTACTACATGGGATCAGATCGCAGGACTGAGAAAAGGTTCCAACTGATTTAGTCAACAACGCCATTCACAGTGCTCGCGCAGTGGTTCGGTGCGGAGCTAACAAAGCGGATGTTATGGGAGCATGGTTGAGTGGAGTCATTGCACGCCGAGGCAAAGTAAAAGCGATTGTCGCTCTTGCAAACAAACTCGGTCGGGTAGCATCGCACATCTTGGCGAAAAATAGTGAATACGATATTGATCAAGCCATTAAGCCTGTTTAATTAAAAATAGTAAGTTCAAAGGGAATTTCGTTAAGTTTGTAATAGCTGATGAATAAACGATGAACCATCCTTACGGCTTTATTTATTACGTAATTCAATGGCACTAAATTGTACTAAATTTACCCGCTCTGATCAGCTACATTCATTACCCCACGTAGCCCATGCCTAAACCTCGCTACAAAACAACCAACTAGAAGCAATACATCCAATCACTCATTAACCGCGGTTCTCTGACCTTTTGTATTGATGAAGGTGCGATAAGTGGCTAGAGCCGGAAAGCGTCACTTTAATGGTTACGCCCTAAACCTGTTCTTATCTAAAATCAAGCGCCTGCAATGATTGCCGGTATATCTATTAAGTAATATGCGAGGTTAAGTAACCTCGCGTCATTTACTTTATTGTGAAACATTCATCGAGAACGTCGTCCCTGGATTATTGATTGATGCCGTTAAATGAGCATTATCATTGGACTGGTTTACAGTAATGGTTGCATTGTCGGGAAGACTATTTGCATAAACGTATGCATAAGCGTTATCACCATTTTGATTAACATTCGTCGTTACATACGAGGCATCACCATACAAGTTAAGACTTAGATTCGCATCTACACCATTTTGATTTAGGTTATACGTACTTGAATTTGTACTCACATTAAGATTAAGACTAGCATCACTAATAACGGATGTATCACTGACATTAATTACATGATTCACAGTATTGCTCTCGCCATTAACTGACATGTAAGCGTTAATTTCACCATTGGCGTTATAGCTCGAGGTTAATTGATTATTATTACCTTGAACATTATGTGTCATTGTTAGCCCTCTAGGCTGAACAGTGTCACCGACTGTGATAGTGGAAGTATTGTCATCACCAGAATGATATATATTAAGACTATTCCAACTACTCGAATCTGTCTGGCCGGTGTCTACATTTACGTTAATGTATGCGCTATTGTCACTGCCATTTTGGCTTGCAGTGAAAGATGTGAGACCATTCAAAATTGCATTTTCAGGAACAGTGGTTGAGTCTGCCTTTTGAATTTTGTTTCCCGTGCCTGCTGATTGAGGCTCCTCTAGGCTGAACAGTGTCACCGACTGTGATAGTGGAAGTATTGTCATCACCAGAATGATATATATTAAGACTATTCCAACTACTCGAATCTGTCTGGCCGGTGTCTACATTTACGTTAATGTATGCGCTATTGTCACTGCCATTTTGGCTTGCAGTGAAAGATGTGAGACCATTCAAAATTGCATTTTCAGGAACAGTGGTTGAGTCTGCCTTTTGAATTTTGTTTCCCGTGCCTGCTGATTGTGTAATACTTACTTGATTTAGTAACTCCCCACTATCAGTTTGCTGGATTCTAATTTCATTCGCGTTGACATTTAGTGATACCATTACAGCTAAAGCGGTCGTTGTATACATGTAGGTTTTCATAGTAAATTCCTTCTTTATATATTCCACTATCCTAGTTCTAACGCTTGCTTATATCTAGGGTGGTTTTGAATGCGCGAGGTTAAGTAACCTCGCGTCATTTACTTTATTGTGAAACATTCATCGAGAACGTCGTCCCTGGATTATTGATTGATGCCGTTAAATGAGCATTATCATTGGACTGGTTTACAGTAATGGTTGCATTGTCGGGAAGACTATTTGTGTATACCGTTGTATACATGTAGGTTTTCATAGTAAATTCCTTCTTTATATATTCCACTATCCTAGTTCTAACGCTTGCTTATATCTAGGGTGGTTTTGAATGCGCGAGGTTAAGTAACCTCGCGTCATTTACTTTATTGTGAAACATTCATCGAGAACGTCGTCCCTGGATTATTGATTGATGCCGTTAAATGAGCATTATCATTGGACTGGTTTACAGTAATGGTTGCATTGTCGGGAAGACTATTTGCATAAACGTATGCATAAGCGTTATCACCATTTTGATTAACATTCGTCGTTACATACGAGGCATCACCATACAAGTTAAGACTTAGATTCGTATCTACACCATTTTGATTTAGGTTATACGTACTTGAATTTGTACTCACATTAAGATTAAGACTAGCATCACTAATAACGGATGTATCACTGACATTAATTACATGGTTCACAGTATTGCTCTCGCCATTAACTGACATGTAAGCGTTAATTTCACCATTGGCGTTATAGCTCGAGGTTAATTGATTATTATTACCTTGAACATTATGTGTCATTGTTAGCCCTCTAGGCTGAACAGTGTCACCGACTGTGATAGTGGAAGTATTGTCATCACCAGAATGATATATATTAAGACTATTCCAACTACTCGAATCTGTCTGGACGGTGTCTACATTTACGTTAATGTATGCGCTATTGCCACTGCCATTTTGACTTGCAGTGAAAGATGTGAGACCATTCAAAATTGCATTTTCAGGAACAGTGGTTGAGTCTGCCTTTTGAATTTTGTTTCCCGTGCCTGCTGATTGTGTAATACTTACTTGATTTAGTAACTCCCCACTATCAGTTTGCTGGATTCTAATTTCATTCGCGTTGACATTTAGTGATACCATTACAGCTAAAGCGGTCGTTGTATACATGTAGGTTTTCATAGTAAATTCCTTCTTTATATATTCCACCATCCTAGTTCTAACGCTTTCTCCGTTATATCTAGAATAGATTGTTCGATTGCTAACCTCGTTGCGACACTCACTGGTTCGTTATAAGCTCCTCCTAGTTCTAGTTGCATTAAATTATCATCAAAAATTTTGTATGAATTTATACCCGAAGAGACTGATACTATGCTTTTCTTAGAGATACTGCTGAGTAATATCTCTCCGGTTTTAACAGATACCGCTCTTAAAGACACAGTTACGGTGTCTACAGAATATTCACTAGACAATGAAAAATCATTAAAGAAAATCCCCCCAGCCGCCTGCCTGTTATTATGATCATAAGCTATAACCCCTCCTGTGAATACAATACTTGGAACTTTCAATATTCCTAAATTTTTTGGGCTAACCGATACAGAAGCTAATTGTCTTTCATCTAACATATGAGAAAGAAAAGTTCTGTCGATAACCTTATAAAGTTTTCCTTGATTTATTGTAGAGAGAGAATGCATTAACATTGAGTCAAGACCTTGAGGGACGGCAGTAGAGACTTCCTGATACAACAAACCTTGTTTTCTTTGTCCGGAAAAATCAGCAAATCGATATACAGTCACATTCATAGGTTTTGAATTATGTGGATAAATAATGTTATCACTAAACTTGACAGTATTATCAGAATATGGTTTTTCTACTATATTATCTTCCAAGCTAGAACAACCTAAATTAAATATAACAAAAAATAATATAATGATAGTTTTCATTTCAACCTCCAATTCCTGGAACTGAAAGTTCAATATTTTGGTCACCCCCCTCTCCAGAAATGTTTATTTTTAAAATGTCACCAGTTTTTTCATAATCTAGATTTAAGCTATCTGAAACCTTTATGCTACCTTCACCTTTATTTTCGTCGAAAATTGATCTCGCTATTTTTTCTGAAACCTGAGCATTAATATAATTAACAAGTGTTCGTTCAAGTTGTTTAGAAGGGTTATTTCTATTTTCATTAGCCTCTTTTCTTTTAATTTCTTTTAGTATCCTTTGTTCTTGAGATTTGTTTTTTTCTACGATTGATATTCTTTCTTTAGCTGCGTTCACAAAACCTGGGTTGTATCCCCCAAACGCTGGGTTTGTCAAGTTATAAGTAACTTGCGCAGAACTAACACTCCAAGAAATAATTAATAACATGTATGGTAATTTCATCTTTAATCCTTTAATAATGCAACCAGTAAATTAAGTAAAGCAAATACAATGCCAATAGCATTGTTATTTTAAGTTTTTGTTTTCATTGAATTAATTTAAATATAAAAAAGCACAAACATAATATTCTCAAATTAGTTCTCAGATTGAGAACTAATTTGAGAATATTTATAAAAAATAACTTGTAATTCACATAAACCTCGGGGGTTAGGGAACCTTCAAGTCATTTAGTCAACAAACCGTTTAAGGATCAACGAAAAACTCCCTAATAGACCCGTTAGTTTAATAAACATTTAGATTTTATATACCATTTGATATACGATGCCGCGTAAACATTCCCACTTTATATTCGATGCCGCTTTGCTATGAAAATTGAAGATCTTAAATTATTTACTACCGTCGTTGAGCTTGGAAGCTTTACCGCTGCCGCGAACGCACTGGATCTTCCGCGAGCAAATGTCAGTCGCCGAATCAATGATTTAGAGAAATCACTCAATATACAGCTTTTCTTCCGTACAACGCGCAGCCTATCGGTTACCAAGTCTGGCGAGTTGTATTACAACGAGCTGTTGAAAGCATTAAGTGCTTTGGAAAAAGCCAATCACGTGGCGTCAAACTTATTAGAAGTGCCTCACGGGCGAGTCAAGATCGGTTTGCTTCCAGAGACCGGTGATATCGTCCAAGCCACCCTATTCAAGTTCCAAGACCTCTACCCAGAAATCGAGCTCGATATTCGCAGCATCAGTAATGGGTTTATCGACATGTATCGACAAGGGTTAGACCTTGCAATGCATGGCGGTCGTTTAAGCGACTCAAATGTAGTCGCACGTAAGGTAATGGATCTACAGCGTATATTCGTTGCTAGCCCAGAATACATCGCTAAAACAGGTAGACCAGCCACTCTTGAGGAATTAGCGAAATTTCCGTTTGTCTGTTTTCGTTGGCCAAGTGGTGATATCGATAAAGAGTGGGAAATATCTAATCAAGTCGTCAAAGTAGAGCCATCTATTGTTAGTGACAGTATTGGTTTTGTGAAAGGAGCGTCGGCGCGACACCGAGGCATTGCGTTATTGCCGCAGCTCATGGTCAGGCAAGAGCTCAAAGAAGGCACGTTGGTTAACCTCTTCCCGAACGAAACGTTGCAAAAAGAAGAAGCTTGGCTGCTTTACCCACAAAGAAAAGCGTTGAGCCATGCGAGTCAATTATTGATTGATTTCTTGTTACAAGAACTACCAAAACTCTAGTAATTGTCTCAATTTTCATGACAGTGTTATACCGTTAGCACTGATTATCTCTGCGTTTCATCTCGATAGAATTGCTCCATTAATATTTAGGAGCAATTCATGATGTCCATCTATCGCTACTCTCTACTCGCTGCCAGCCTTGTATCTCTTATTGGTTGCAACCAAGCGTCTGTTACCTCATCACATGCTGATTCAGCAAAAGCAAAGCAGGAACGCCCTATTCAAGTCATCCAACTTGAATCTGCATCTCAACAATCGAGTAAAACCTTCACAGGTAAGCTTCAATCAGTAGAAACCGCAGGCGTGGCATTTCGTGTTCCCGGCACTATACAAGAATTGTTTGTTAAAACGGGCGATCGCGTGCAAAAAGGTCAACCTATCGCGCAACTCGATCCACACGATTATCAAGTCGCGTTAGAAGAGCTGCAAGCTCGCGCATTAGAAGCGAAATCTGCACATAAGTTAGCAAAAGCTGAATTGGCTCGCGTGAAACAAGCGATTGCTGACGATGCCATTGCCAACGTAAACCTAGACCGTGCAATCAGCGGTTACGAACGCAGCGAAGCCGCAGTTAAAGTGGTAGAACAAAACATTCGTCGAGCGAAAGATTCGGTGCGCTACACCCGTTTATTAGCACCTTTCGATGGTGTGATCGCTTCATCAAACTTCGATCAATATGAACAAGTGCTGCCGGGTGTAGCTGTGTTTACTATTCATAAGCCGGAACAGCTTGAAGTGACCATCGACGTACCAGAAAACTTGATTCACCAATTCGAAGCTGAGCAACAAGCGACCATCAGTTGGTATCACGCAAAAAAGTCTATTACTGGTCATGCGACTGAAATCTCGACGCTCCCTCACCCAATAAAACAGACCTATTCTGTGACTTATCGTTTGGATGATTTAACAAATACAGACACTCGAAACCTATTACCTGGTAAAGCAGTGACGCTTACCACTGAATTAGGTGAAAGTAGCAACAACTTCTGCCTACCGTACTCATCGATTGTTAATCAGTCTGGCAATGAGCAAGTGTTTGTTATCAAAGGCTCACAAGCTGAATCCGTGCCTATCAACATCACCTCTGTGAGAGAAAGCAGCGCCTGTGTCGATTCAACGTTAAATGATGGTGACTATGTCGTCGTGAGCGGCGCTCAATACATCAAGGAAGGCCAGCATTTCTCATCCATCCAAGTTAAAGAACTGTAGGTGAACACCATGAACTTAGCTGACTTTGCAATAAAGCAACGAACCTTTGTCTTGTTCTTCACCGCGTTAAGCGTGATTGCTGGGCTTTATTCTTATTTCGACCTAGGAAAACTTGAAGATCCAAGCTTCACCGTAAAAACGGCTGTCGTCGTCACTCTCTATCCTGGTGCTTCAGCTGAAGAAGTAGAGCAACAAGTCACGGATACGGTTGAAACCAAACTTCAAGAAATGGCGACCTTAAACCGACTGCGCTCGCTTTCTCGTCCAGGGATGTCAATGGTGTTTGTCGATTTGAAAGAGTCGCTAAACTCAAAAGAACTCCCACAAGAATGGGATCTACTTCGTCGTAAAGTATCAGACATGAAAATGCTGCTACCAAGCACTGCGCAAATCAGCATCGTACAAGACGAGTTTTCTGAAGTGTACGGGATGCTTTTCTCAGTTTACGGTAAAGACGCGACTCCATCAGAGCTTCGTAGTTATGCCGAAGAGTTACAACGCCGCATTAAAACCGTCGTTGGGATTAAGAAAGTAGAATTGCATGGTGTCCAACCGCGCGTTGTTCATATCGATATCCCTGATGAACGTTTGGCGCAGTACGGCTTATCTATGGCGCAGGTATGGAGCCAGTTAAACACGCAGAACACCACGTTTGACGCAGGTAAGTTCTCTGCGGGTAGCGAACGAATTCGTGTTCAGCAATCAAGCCAATTCACTTCTTTAGCAGACATCAAAAACCTGATGATCAAAGGTGGTGTAAGTGATTTAGGTACTGGCCTTATCCGTCTTGGCGATATTGCTGATGTGACCATGGGCTATCAAGAGCCGATGATGACAGAAAACCGCTACAACGGCGTACCAGCCGTGACGCTTGCGATGAGCCCGGTGTCTGGTGTGAACGTCGTATCTCTAGGCGATGACATCAATCGAATCGTCAATGAGTTCCAAGCATCGCTGCCTCTAGGTGTAGAGGTCGCAACCGTTGCCAACCAGCCTGAAGAAGTTCAAAAGTCGATAGATAACTTCGTAAGCAACCTGCTTGAGAGTGTTGCGATTGTATTTGTCGTACTATCCGTTTTCATGGGCTTAAAGAGTGCAACCATTGTTGGCTCTAGCCTACTACTTACGATTCTGCTGACGCTCATCTATATGAACATCGCAGATATCGATTTACACCGTGTGTCTCTTGGTACCTTTATCCTTGCCCTAGGTATGTTGGTTGATAATGCAATTGTGATTACCGACATGATGATCGTGAAGATCAACAAAGGTATCGACCGAACGGTTGCAGCTATCGACTCAGTAAAAGAGACGGCAACACCACTGTTTGGCGCGACCGTGATTGCGATTATGGGTGCAAGCCCGGTTATCTTCTCCCAGACAGATGCCGCTGAATTTGCGAGCTCAGTATTCTTAATCATCGCCTCTTCACTACTGCTGTCATGGTTTGTGGCAATGACGTTCACCGCGCTAATGTGCTGGATGTTCATTAAGCCAACTGAGCAAAAAACGGATACAAAAGTCAGCTTGTACCGAAAGAGCGTGAACTGGACCGTCGATAATCCAATTAAAGCCCTGTCAGCACTGATACCTTTGATTCTGGTTACCGCGCTAGCGATTCCAAGCATTGCGATTAACTTCATCCCGCAAGCGGACCGTCCAATCTTGTTCCTTGATTACTGGCTCCCGAATGGCGCAAAGATCGAACAAACGTCAAAAGACATGGAGCGTATTGAAGCTTGGTTATTAGCACAACCAGAAGTAACCAGCATCTCTACCTATGTTGGCGCTGGTGCACCGCGATTCTCAGTAACGATCGAGCCTGAGCCGTTCGACCCTGCGTATGGTCAGATCTTGATTAACGCGACCGATTATCCATCACTCAGTACCTTAATCGCTCGTGGAGACAAATGGCTTGCCAGAGAGTTTCCAAACGCAAACCCAAGGTTTAGAGGTTTGAAGCTTGCGACATCAGATAAATTCAGCGTAGAAGCTCGCTTCTCTGGCCCTGACGTGGCTGTACTGCATGACCTATCTAACCAAGCCAAAGCGATTTTTGAAGCGCACCCTGATACCAAATATGTGCGTGATGACTGGCGACAAAAGAGCAAAGTGCTTCAACCGATCATCAACCAAGACAAGGTTCGCCAAGCTGGTATCAACCGCGCCGACATCGCATTTGCAATGAAGCGTGCTTCGGAAGGCATGCCACTAGGACGCATGAACCTCAACGATGAACTCATTACGATTCAACTAAGAGGTACAGATCGCAGCCTTCAATCACTAGAAACATTGCCAGTTCGCTCACTATTGGGCTTACATAGCGTACCTCTAGGCCAAGTTGTAGATGGGTTTGAACTAACAAGTGAAGAGACCATGATTTGGCGTCGTGATCGTGTCAAAACCATTACCGCACAAGCAGGTGTGGGCCGCTACACCACTCCGGCTGCAGTAAGGAATGCCGTCATTGACGATATTGAAGCCATCGAACTTCCACCGGGGTACAGCCTTGAATGGGGTGGCGAATACTACGACGAACATAAAGCAGTAAGTGACATCCTCAAACAACTACCAAAAGCGATGTTATTAATGGTGATCATTCTAGTCGCTATGTTTAACGGCTTTAAGCAACCTGTGATTATCTTCACCACATTACCGCTTGCAGCAACGGGGGCAACATTCAGCTTGTTGTTATTGGATAAACCTTTCGGCTTCATGGCTTTGATTGGTGCAGTCACTCTAACAGGCATGATCATCAAAAACGGTATTGTACTGATGGACCAAATTGAACTGGAACGCACCAATGGTCGTACACTGTCGGATGCAATCAAAGAAGCAACCGTGAACCGTACCATGGCTATCTCAATGGGCGCACTAACAACGGCTCTTGGTATGATCCCGCTACTAACGGACCTACTATTCGACCAGATGGCAGCAACGATTATTGGCGGTTTGGCGGCAGCAACCGTGTTGTCTCTGTTCGTGATGCCCGCGCTATACAAACTGTTCTATCGTGCCGAAGAAACGGTGAGTATTTCAGATGCGATAAAAGACGCTGTTGTTGTGCTTGATGCGACGCCTAGCAAAACAGACAACCAACAAACTAACGTCACTCAATAAGGAGCAGTAAACATGTATCGATTACCTAAGTTTAAAGTGGCTCCTATTGCCCTAGCCTTGTTACTTACCGGTTGTGCGGTTGGCCCAGATTACGAGGAGCCACAAACCACAATGGCAGAAACCTTCTTGTACAGCCAAGACAGTGAAAGCCACAGTGAGACGAATCAACAGCAGAACCATTGGTGGACTCAGTTCAATGATCCGACACTCAACCAGTTAGTTTCTGATGTGCAAAGCCAAAACATACCACTCAAACTAGCCGCTGAACGGATCAATATGGCCAACTCCTATAAGAGTGTTGTTGAATCTTTTAAAGTACCGACCGTAAATGTCGGTGGTGGTTACTACAACTACCAACTGAGTGAGAATGACTCCCTACTCGGCCCTGTATTTGGTGCATCTGATGCGGTTGAATCAGCAACCGGTATGTCATTGTTAGAAGCACAACATGATGGCGGTTTTCTTGGCGCGAGCATCGCGTGGGAAATGGACCTGTTTGGACGCATCGACAGACAAGCAAACGCAGCTTCGATTCGTGTCGAACAAGCCGAAATCTTCCAATCAGGGTTAAATACCTTAATCACCGCAGACGTGATCCACAACTACCTTCAATACCGAGGCGCGCAAGAACGCAAAGCAATTGCAATGGAGAACATACAAGACCAACAACGCACACTTGAGTTAGTAACTAAAGTGGTTCGAAGTGGCTATGGCTCTGAGTTAGATCTGGCACAGGCCAAAGCAATGCTAGCAGCAACGGAATCTATTGTTCCTCAACTAGAAATTGCAGAACAAGTTCACAAGCAGCGTATGGCGGTGTTACTAGGTGAGTCGCTTTCAGACGTTAATCAGCGTTTGGCGGGTGACTATACTCTTCCAAGAATGAAAGATGTTATCCCGACAGGTATCCCTTCAGATTTATTGGAGCAGCGCCCAGACATTCGCATCGCAGAACGTGAAATGGCCGCTATCAACGAAGAACTTGGGGCAAGTATTGCCAATCGTTATCCAAAGTTCTTCTTAACAGGTACGCCTGGCGTTACCGCTGGAAGTTTTGACGACTTGTTCAGCAGCGATTCATTCGGTTGGGCTGCGTCAGCGGGTATTAGTTGGAATGTGTTTGATGGTGGCCGCGGTGAAGCCATGGTCGAGATGAATGAAGCGAGATTCCGCTCAGCAGCACTTAATTACCAACATTCGGTAGATAGCGCATTCGCTGAAGTAGATTCAAGCTTGTTCGCATATGGTCGAAGCCAAGAGAATCAAAAGCGCATTGATGAAGCCACCCTTGCCGTTGATAACGCCGTCAGCAAGGCAAAATCTTTGTACAAGGCTGGCCTTGTTGATTACTTGTCTGTGTTAGATGCACAAAGACAACAAAAGATGATGCAAGACCGCCAAGTGGCCGCCAAGCTGCAAACCGCGAACACCACTATCGCTGTATACAAAGCACTCGGTGGTGATTGGAAAGTCTTTAACAATACAGAAAATGTCGAGTTAGCTGCTGTAAATTAAAAGACCGACACGCAATTCACCGAAGCAATAAGCAAAAAAATACCGCTGAATCAATCAGCGGTATTTGTCTATTCATACAAACGTGACTACTTAGCTTGGTTGCGCTTCGCCCGCTCTTGTACGGCATCACCCATCGTTAATCCCGTTGAGCTTTTCATCCAAAGCATGAAATCACGATCAAGCTTAAACTGCTCACCAAGTTGGGATTTAAAGTATCGACGGACATTCTGAGTCGTTTTATAGCTATCTGTGATTAAGGTATTCTCATCTATCTGATTTTTGTGCCAATCAACCTTTGCCATGTACTCTAATTCCTCCTTGAAAATAAGCGATTCAAATTATGCCACAACAGCGTCTGATTACACGTTTCTTGGTGCGAACATAATAATCGCCATACCAAGCAGCGCCACCGAACCACCAACTAAATCCCAGGTTGTTGGTTTCTCACCATCGACAAGCCATAACCATACCAGCGCGACTGAGATGTACACACCACCGTAAGCCGCATAAACACGCCCTGTTGCTGTAGGGTGCAGAGTCAGCAACCAAGCAAATGCTGCAAGGCTTAATGCCGCCGGAATAAGTAACCAGACACTCTTGTCTTCCCTTAGCCAAAGGTAAGGTAAATAACACCCTACTATTTCCGCTATCGCCGTAAGTACAAAAAGACCTACCGTTTTAAATTCAATCACAACTTACCTTTACCCACTAAAACCAACCCAGTTCATTCACTCAATTAGCCACTTCTCTCCGCTAATTGCTTTTACCCAAGGCAGCCTTCAAACCTTGTGCCTCTTTACAACCAATATAGATATGTTTTCCATCGCTTAAGCTTAGCTTTATTGCGGAGCCTGTCGATGCGTTATACAACCAACCATCGCTCAACATTCGGATACCAATACCTTGATACCACTTAGTTCGGTAAAACGATGTGTCGACGATATCAGATACCTTTACAACCTTTCGCCAAAAACCAAAGCCGAAATACCAAGTCAGCGTATCGCCTTTGAGCTCAATCGTCATGGAGAAAAAGAGAATCGCAATTAGAGCGTTTATCGACAGGGCAAACAAGGCGCCGAAGCCGTCGTCAGATGTAAATACAATAAACACACTAAGCACAATGAGGATCAGCAGCAAGCCTTTGTTAAGCTCCTTGCTATAAAACATACGTCAAACTCCTTTTGCTAGAGGTGTTGGTAAGCTACGTAACCTTATCTAAAGGCCAGCCTTCTAACCATTCGAGTCACAAAATGTGCGCAGACTCCAACAGCGACGCCAATGATCATTGCCTTGATGCTACCCAGCCAAAGTATCAAACCAGAGTACCCTTGTGCTGGCCCTAAACCATCGTTTCTGGTCACATCAGTGAACATGAACCCGTTCCAGCAAACATGTAACAATACCGTAGATAAGTGCATACAAATGGCAATGGTTCCAAATAACGCATGCCTGTCAGCAGCGCCATCTCGGCAAAATGAGAAAACGAGCAAAAAGGTAAAAATTAAAGGCGCAGACAACACCAAAGAGACAGTGAACGCTTCTAACCCACTCTGGCTTCCGTAACTATAAGTGCTAAACACCATGGCCATTGATAGCAAAAGCGGCACAAGTGCAGTCCATGTTAACCTGTTCATTTCAGTTCCCTGTCTTAGTAGTTAGCTTGAAGAAAAATTCGATAATCGTCAGGGAACGTTAATTACCAAAAATTGCACATCTGAATTGCACTTATATCTCAATAACTCGATAGAAAACTCAGTCTTCGGTGAACTTCATGTAACGCAGTTTTACGTTGGTTGCTGCATTACGCAAAACATAAAGTGTTTAATCAGAATTTAATTGGGTATTGGTTAAACAATCACAACGAAAAGTACCGCGTATTTCGATTCGACTGATTAATCTTGTAAGGAAACTTGTCTTTGAACTCATACGTTAGGCAACTTTTGTTGGTCGCACCATTTCCTGAAAGATTTGCCCGTTTAATTCGAAGTCTTTAACGTATGTAAAGCCTGCTTTTTGAGTATGAGCGGAAAAAGAACGCGCGTTATCTTGGTGTACGTAGGTGTAAACATACGGGAACTCGTCACTTTTTGACTTACAACTAAACTGAAACAGCTTCTCAAACACACCTTGGCCACGGCTCCCCTTACCCACACAAACTGGGCCCCAGAAGTATGAATTGGTTGTATTTAACTGAGTGCTTTCAATAGTCACAGTAGAAAGCTTAGCCGCTACTGATGTTAGCCCCTCGGAACATCTCCAAAATTGCCATGAAGCACACACAGCCATCGCAACAATGACATGATCGATTTCAGCAACAAAAACCGCCTCTTCTTGCTGGATTACTTGTTTGAGTAAGCCTTCATCTAGGACAGTGTTCAAGAAACCATCTGACCTATCCGACTCATCCAAATTTGAAACATGACACGATTCCTGCAATGCGACTAGTCGCCTGATATCCTCAAGCTTTGCAGTTCTAATTTCCATTACTACCTCTGATTATCCTTTCTTCTAATTGAGCGATGGAAGAATGTATTGCCGTTTAGCTTGTTACCCTCGACATGATAATGATGTCTATCAACTCACCTTCAACCAGCACCGCCTTGCGCTTTGTCCCCTCGACTTCAAAGCCAAATGACTTGTACAACGACAACGCAGCAGCATTGTTTGCATGAACTTCCAATTCAAGGCGTGCTAGATCCAACTCATTGTCACAATAAGACACCAAGTGTTCTAATAAAAAACGACCTACGCCCTTTCCACGGGAAGCTTTTGCTACCGCAACCCCAAAAGAAGCAGAGTGTTTTAATCTTGGTTTTGTCGAGAGATTTAACGCTAAATGCCCTAAAAGATTGCCATCTTTAGCAATGACAACGAAATGGCGTTGGTTATCATTGAACATCGCATCAAACTCTTCCCGTTTGATATCCGCTGAATAGCGATTGTTGTTCACGACTTCTTTATCGGTATAAATGTCGTATAAGGCTGGTAGATCAGCTAAATCCATTTCTCTGATTTTCATGAACCATTAAGCTCCAAACGTTTTAAAGATGAAAGTTATCCCTTCCATGACCTCTAGATGCACCGGAAATTGGTTGTTAAACCCAAGATAGCACTCGCACTTGGGGCCATCTAGCTTTGTAACTAGCTGTCATTTTGCTGTAGTTCTCTTCAGTCATTGCTCGCTTATTTGGCTTTATCAACATATTAAATGCGTCCTCTAATCCGTAAGGTGCAAATATTCGGATGTGATCTAACCCGTCTATAGTGAAGCCAATAGCAAAAGCAGATAACCAAGATTCAATACCTTGCTCAACACACTCATATGGCTGAATGGAACATCCGAACTTCGTCGAATAGCGCTCATGGATAGTTGCCTGATTTTTTACATCGATATCTACGATATGACTTAACCGTGAGCGAATGCGGCTTTTAAACTCATCTTCACTGGCGATCTGAGAACTGTCGAAATAAACGATATCAAAATCCTTTACCTGATCGAGAAGTGGTTTATTTTCAATGCTATTCCACACGACTTGAGTAATAGCGCCACCAGCAATATAGAAGTTTGGCAACCCTACTTCTCGACACACTTTAGCAGTATCAATTAACTCAGGAACTTGATGGATTAAATATTCAAGCTGTTTGTTCATACTGGCCAATTAGAACACGCTAAAGGTGAAGAAGATTGAA
The DNA here is from genome assembly GCF_022398115.1 of Vibrio sp. Isolate22. Taxonomy (NCBI): domain Bacteria; kingdom Pseudomonadati; phylum Pseudomonadota; class Gammaproteobacteria; order Vibrionales; family Vibrionaceae; genus Vibrio; species Vibrio sp. Isolate22. The sequence continues at coordinate 15,020 of NZ_JAKEUW010000020.1, forward strand.
ATGAATCACTGACGCAGATTGCGAGCAAACAGCCTACAACGCGAGTTTGAACCCTTCGTGTGTTGCTTTGAATCCAAGTTTCTCATAGAACCTGATGGCATCAGGGCGCTGCTTGTCACTTGTCAACTGAACGATTGTACAGCCTTTGTTTTTTGCCAGTTCGATAGCGTGTCCGAACATTTGCTCACCAAAACCTTGTCCACGATAGTCACTATGGATTCGAACACCTTCGATAAGACAACGCCAACTACCAATATGCGTTAGATACGGAATAAAAGTTAGTTGAAGCATTCCGACTAGAGCACCTTCTAGTTCAACAACCAATAATTCGTTGTTTGGGTCGCGTGCAATCGCTTCGAACGCTTCAATGTAACCACGATTCAACGGAATAGACGCATCTTCTCTTTTACTACCAAGTGGGTCGTTTGAAAGCAAAGCAACAAGGCTTTCCAAATCTTCAAATTCAGCTGAACGATACTTTAATTCCATCTATAAATCCTTTTTACTTCTGACTACTAACGCCGCATAAAAGTATGAGCAATGCGACGAAAAAGCTTAACCATACCACCGTAAAAGCCGAACTCAACTATTGGATGCAAAATGACATGCGTTGGGGACCTGTCTTAAAGGCTTTGTTATATGCGTTTTCAAAATAAAGCATCACCCAGACAAAATAAACTGTATATACCGATTGAAGTAGGTAAAACCAAGTCGAGAATTAACCACCTAATGCTCTGACTACGAACTAAGAAGTGATACCAATTATCAAATCTATGTAGTGAAGCAGAAATACGAATGTTCGTAAGATGTTGCTCCAAGCCTTTACTAATATTATCTATATCATTCAATTTTTTTAACAAACCATTAAGGTTTGATTGTTCGGAGGAATCAGACTTTATGTTTTGGCAAAAACTTTCAACTTCCAACCAACGTTTATCTAGTTGTTCAATAAGTGAATTCGAAGCAGAGTTATTCTCTAACATCCAAACATACAGATTAGAGTTTTCGCTTTTACCCGTAAAATCAAGCTCCTCATATGTACTTCCCATTGAGCCTCTGTTCCCTCGAAACTCAGCGTGTTTGGTTCCTGTCAGTCTTATTCTCCAGTATGAAAATTTGTTAATTAGTAGCCATGAATAATGGACAAGCTCATATACAACAATAACTAACAGAATCGTATAGATTGTATCAGGGGTTAAGTTGTCAAACTTCATTCCCCCTAAAAACCTTGAATCAGCAGCGGGCATAAGCCCAAGTTTAATCATTACTAAGGTAATGCTTGAAGCGATTATCAAGTTTCGCCTTATTTTTTCTTCATAATCAGTAGGTTCAATTGCCATAGGCTCTTTCATTACTGATTCAACTTGTTCTTTGAACTTTTCGTTATTCTTCATTATTACCCCAAAGCACATAACCAACTATTAGACAGAAAAGCTCTGCATTTAAATACGAATCATATGCATGGCACTTTACCACAATTAATCTCATGATTTCAGTGACTTAAAACATAGATAAGTCGTTAAATAAGAAAATACAGAATATTTCCATATGGTATGAATCTAGCGAAATCCCTCTCGTACTGTATGTGTCCACAGCCCTCCGAGCTATGTTGAAAACACAAAAAAGCCTGCCATCTATGCGAACATAAATGGCAGGCTTTATACGTTAGTTAAGCTTTTGACTGGCTAGCTTACGCCGCTTCAAATGCTAGGGCTTTCTTTTCTACTTGGCGGAAGATCAGCGTTAAGATGCCGTTTACTGCTAGGTAGAATGCGCCAGCAATACCGAACACAGTCAGTGTGTCGTAGGTTTGGCCGTTAATACGCTGAGCGTAGCCCATCAAATCCATGATTGTGATGGTGCTCGCCAGTGACGTTCCTTTGAAGACTAGAATCACTTCGTTCGAATAAGCTGGAACAGCGCGGCGTAATGCGTATGGCAGAAGCACTTTAAGGGTCGCGATTTTGTCCATACCTAGTGCACGACATGCTTCCCACTGCCCTGCTGGAATCGCGTTGAATGCGCCTCTGAACAGTAGCGTGCTGTATGCCGCCGTGTTCAAAGCCAGTGCCAACATTGCACAGAACCAAGGTTGGCTCAGCCATGTCCACATGAAGCTTTCACGAATCCAATCGAACTGACCAGGGCCGTAATACACCAAGAAGATTTGAACAAGCAATGGTGTACCAGTGAACAAGGTGATGATCCCGCGTGTTAACCAGTGAATCGCTGGTAATCTTAGGATCAACGTTACTGTCATCAGCAGCGACAAGATACAACCAACAAGCAGTGACGCGCCTGTTAGTTGAAGGCTGGTTGCTAAACCTTCAAGCATTTGAGAGAGGTATTGTTGATTCATGCCATTGCACCTTTGTTACCCAAACCTTGAATAGAGAACTTACCATCAATCACTTTTACTGCTCTTTGCGTAATCAATGTGATGATTAGGTAGATAGCTGCCGCCGTTGCGTACCAAGTAAATGCTTCGTGCGTTGCTGCTGATGTTAATTGCGCTTGCTTCAGTAGATCGGTGACACCAATCAGAGAAACCAGTGCAGTGTCTTTTAATAGAACCAACCACTGGTTCGTTAAGCCTGGTAGTGCGTGTCTTACTGCTTGTGGTAATACAATCCTGAAGAATGCGTGCGATTGTGGAATACCCAATGCACTCGCCGCTTCTCTCTGCCCTTTACCTACCGCTTTCAACGCACCACGAATAGTCTGTGAAGCGTATGAAGCGAAAATAAGTGACAACGCAACAACACCAGATAAGAACGGGCTAACTTCAACAAAGTCACCAGTGATCATGAAGAGCACTTGTGTTGAGCCAAAGTAGATAAACAAAACCACCAAAATTTCTGGTAGACCACGTACGATTGTCACGAACGCGGTTGTCGGCCATTTGATTGCAACACGACGAGACATTTCACCGCCTGCAAACATTACCGCTAAAACTAATCCAACCAATAGGCTTACGAATGCAAGCTGAATAGTCATCCAGCTTGCCTCGACGAGCCCTAAAGAGTAACCCGTTAATTCCATAAATTACTTACCGAAGTACTTGTTGAAGATCTTGTCGTACTCGCCATTTGCTTTAACTGCTGCAAGTGCTGTGTTCAGTTGTGCAACTAGCTCTGGGTTGCTCTTGTTTACTGCGATACCAAAACCGTTACCAAAGTACTCTTGGTTTGTTACTTGGTCGCCAACGTACGTTAGGTTGTCTTCTTTCTTAAACCATTCAGCTACTACTGCTGTGTCACCGAATACAGAATCGATACGACCGTTTTTCATGTCGATGAATGCATCTTGGTAGCTTGAGTAAGGTACTGCTGTCACACCTGGTAGTTGCTCAAGAAGGTAGCTTTGGTGAGTAGAGCCGTTTTGAACACCGATACGCTTGCCTTCTAGTGCTGCTTGGTCTGCTACTTTGCCTTCAATAGAGATGAATGCTGCAGAGTTGTCGTAGTAAGCGTCAGAGAAGTTTACTTGTTGAAGACGTGCTTCAGTGATGTCCATTGCAGAGATAGCCGCATCGTAACGTTTGAACTTAAGAGCTGGGATCAGGCTATCGAATGCTTGGTTGTGGAAAGTACACGTTGCTTTCATCTCTTCACAAAGTGCGTTTGCTAGATCAACGTCGAAGCCTTGGATTTGGTTGTTCTCATCCATGTATTCGAATGGTGCATAAGTCGCTTCCATTGCGAATTTGATTTCTTCTTGAGCTGCTGCATTGAAAGAAGCAAGGCCGATAAGTGAAGCTAGTAGAATCTTTTTCATTTTGTTACTCCGAATACTGTGTAATAGCGGCCTGTGGCCATTCTTATAATTTGATTGTTTTAATCGATGTTGTGTTTAGGTAAATCTCGTCAGTGACTTAGTGAGTCAGCTTAGGTTTAATGAGCGACTTACTTAGTGAGTCAAATACTCAGCAAACTCTGGAGTCTGCGGATTAATAAATGCGTCGCTGGTGCCGTGTTCCACGATGTAACCCTTCTCAAGGTAAAGAACGTGGCTAGCAATCTTCTTGGCGAAATCAACTTCGTGAGTCACTACCACCTGAGTAATCCCAGTGCCGCTTAGCTCTTTAATGATGCTAACAACTTGGTTAGTGATCTCTGGATCAAGAGCCGCAGTTGGTTCGTCAAACAGCAATACATCTGGCTTCATCATAAGAGCACGAGCAATAGCGACACGTTGTTGCTGACCACCTGATAGCTGTAACGGCCAAGCGTCTGCTTTATCTGCAAGCTGTAAAGTTTTCAAAACCGTTTGCGCTTGTTTGATCGCTTCTTGCTTATCTAGGCCTGCAACCTTAGTTGGTGCTTCAATCAAGTTTTCCATTACCGTCATGTGTGGCCACAAGTTGTATTGTTGGAAAACCATGCCGACTTTACGACGTAGCTTAAGCCCCTGCTTCTCTTGGATCTGGCTTGAGAAATCAAATTGCTCGTTAGCAATGTTCAGTTCGCCATCGTCTGCGATTTCTAGCAGGTTCAGAACACGCAGTAGTGAACTCTTACCAGCACCGCTTGGGCCAAGCAGTACCAAGGTTTCGCCACTCTCACAGTTAAAACTGATGTCGTGAAGAACTTGGATATCGCCGTATGATTTGTTGATGCTCTTTACTTGAATACTCATGCCAAATTACTGCATTAATTGTCATTTGTTGGTTATTCTATTTAAACTGAACTTTTATGCAAGAAAAATGTATAAAAAATTAATTTGTTGAATTTTTGTAACAAATATTGCACAAAAAACAGCCTCATTAACTGCTCTTACCTCTTTGTCATCCAAGTTATTGAAAAATCGAACATGACACCAAAAAGCAAACGTTTTTATAAATCCAAACTCACTTGTTCTGCAATGGTGGTAAATTCTTAATAGCAGCTATATACCTGCATAAAGTTCATGGATAACCACTCAACTTCTGCCCTAACACCAGCGAACAAGAGTGCTTAATATTCCTTTTATTTAGCTTTCTATGCGCACATCGAATACACAGCAATTATTGAAAATTGAGTTTCCTAGGAAGCGTGATGCTCCAATAAATGCTTTAATGGCATCTATTCTCAATAACTAGCACTTGCCAGCGAACAAGACGTATTACAAGTAACCAGTCATCTATTCTTAAAGCGACAAACACTAAGGCAATCATATGCAAAACGATGTCTCTTCTACGCTTGAGGCAACTCAGCGACAGACTCAACAGAATCCAGAATCAAAACCAGAGAAGAAAAGCCTCAGCATTTTGCTTGAGCTGATTAAATTTATTCAGCCGTATAAAGGTCGTGTTATCGCAGCGTTGATTGCTTTGATCTTCACAGCGAGCTTAACCCTTTCAGTGGGACACGGTATTCGCCTTCTCATTGACCAGGGGTTTAGCCAACAATCGTTGTCTGATTTAGGTAGCGCAATCCAATTCATCATGGTCGTGGTGGTATTGATCTCTATTGGTACCTTCTTCCGCTTCTACTTAGTCTCTTCAGTTGGTGAACGTGTAAGCGCGGATATCCGCCTATCCGTCTTCAATCACGTTGTGACACTGCATCCGAGTTACTTTGAAACCAATGGCAGTGGCGACATCATGTCGCGCATCACCACAGACACAACGCTACTTCAAAGTATCATTGGTTCATCGTTCTCGATGGCGATGCGTAGCGCGCTGATGTGTCTTGGTGCAATCATTATGTTGTTTGCGACCAACATTAAACTCACGCTTATCGTACTGGCATCGGTGCCGTTTATCTTGATTCCAATTTTGGTTTACGGGCGTCGTGTAAGAGCGCTATCACGTAAAAGCCAAGATTCGATGTCAGACGTTGGCTCTTATGCGGGCGAAGCGATTGAGCACATCAAAACCGTTCAGAGCTACAGCCGAGAAGCCCAAGAGAAAGCGTCGTTCGCACTTGAAGTAGAAAAGGCGTATGAAATTGGTCGTCAACGCGTAAAACAGCGCGCTATTCTGATCTCTGGAGTGATTGTTATTGTGTTCAGTGCGATTGCAGGCATGCTTTGGGTGGGCGGTACTGATGTCATCAACGGCACTATGTCCGCCGGCGATCTGGCTGCATTTGTCTTTTACGCGATTATGGTCGCTTCATCTTTAGGTACAATTTCTGAAGTGATGGGCGAACTGCAACGCGCAGCCGGTGCTACAGAGCGTTTAATCGAGATTCTGCAAGTGGAAAGCCACATCGTTGCCCCTGTCGAGAATCCAACATCACTTGATAACCTAACGCCAGAAGTCGCTTTTGATGATGTGACCTTCTGTTACCCCTCTAGACCGGATCAACCAGCAACAAGCAACCTGTCATTAACCGCCCACGAAGGTAAAGTATTGGCGTTAGTTGGCCCATCCGGTGCAGGTAAAACCACCCTATTTGAATTGCTGCAACGTTTCTACGACCCTCAAATGGGTAAAGTGACGCTAGGTGGTGTGGAACTGAACCAGTTTGACCCAAACGAACTAAGAAAGCAGATGGCGCTTGTTCCTCAGCAACCCGCTCTGTTCAGTAACGATGTGTTCCATAACATTCGCTACGGCAACCCAGATGCGACCGATGAACAAGTGATTGAAGCGGCGAAAAAAGCACACGCACACGAGTTCATTCAGAACCTACCAGATGGTTATCATAGTTTCCTAGGGGAACGAGGCGTAAGGCTGTCTGGTGGTCAACGTCAGCGTATTGCTATCGCGCGTGCCATCTTGAAAGATCCAAACATTTTACTATTGGATGAAGCCACTAGCGCTCTAGATAGCGAAAGTGAGCATCATGTTCAGCAAGCATTGGAAGAATTAATGCGTGGCAGAACGACGATCATCATCGCCCACCGTTTATCGACAATCAAACACGCAGACCAAATTGCGGTGCTCGATCAAGGACAGCTTGTAGACATCGGCAACCACCAGTCGCTCATCAATAGCTGTGAACTATACCAACGCTTGGTTGAACTGCAATTCAAACACCTGAGTGACGAACCCGTTAATAGCTAACAGCCAAGTCTCTGACAACGTGTGATTTCTAGCTTCAAAAACTTAAATCACACGTGTTGCAGTTTTGTTAAATTAGCGGTAGGGTTTTTATTCCAATAACAACTTATCCCGATGAAGGATAAGCAGATAACAATAAGAGAGTTCGCATGGAAGCATTATTATCTGACTACCCGGTAGTAACAGAAATCCCAGTCGCTTGGGGAGAAATGGACGCACTCAATCACGTCAACAACGCTGTGTATTTTCGCTACTTTGAAACCGCTCGCTTAGATTTCTTTAAGCACGTAGAGCTGATGGAAGAGATGGCAATCACCAAGGTTGGCCCTGTTCTTGTCGACACTTATTGTAAATATTTCCGACCTGTCACCTACCCTGATACTTTGATAGTGGGTTCACGAGTCACCGATATTCAAGACGACCGTTTTACTATGGAATACGCGATCGTCAGTAAAGCGCAGCAAAAGCTGACTACTGTAGGTACCGCGACTATCGTGATGTTCGACTTTGCATCGAACCAAAAAGCACTACTGTCACTGCGTCTGACCAGTGAAATTGAACGCATGAACACGCTTAAAAGCCCATGCTTCAAACAAGAAGCAGTAACGGAATAAACGGTTCGTTAATTCAGATCGAGTCAGAAAATCTCACGCATTAAAAAAGCCACTCGATTGAGTGGCTTTTTGTTTCTTGGTTCACAGCGCTTATAAGCGGTAAGCCTTATAAACCTTGGACGTACTGAGCGTTAGTACGAATCTCTACAAGTTGCTCTAGGTGTTGCTGTGAGCCTTCAACGCCGTTGATTAAACCTTCGAAGTGCTTGATCAGTTCTACCTTGTCTTGAACTTCTTTTGAACCCGCGCCGATGTTGGTTAGATCAATGAAGAATTCGTCAAACAGGCCAGAGAAATCCGTTACAGCGTCATGGTTTAAGAACTGCTCGTGGTTGTAAATACTTGGGTAGCCACCCTTCTGTTTGTCAACCGCGAACGAGATACCTTTCACGTTAGTAATCGTAGTTGCTTTCTCACACTTCAACATACAACCCGCTTCGATGCTCGGTTTGTTACAGCCCACTGTTCTTTGGAAGAAACATTGGCGGCTGGTCATCATCAAGATTGGGTGGTAAATGCTGTAGAACAGTTTGAAGTTCTCTGGGCGGCGAATATGACGAATCTGACCTTTGTTGATCTCGTTAGAAATGAACGCGCCCGCACAGTTTAGTTCTTCTTTAAGCGTCACTAATGCGTGAGAGTTTGTCGTATTCATGAATGGACCAGCAACCCACTCGATACCCATTTCGTAAGCCTTGTATGCGATACCCGTGTTGTTAGTCACGATGCGAGCTGGCTTAACGACTTCAAGAATACGAACGGCTTCGTCGTAGTCCTTGCCAATCAATACTGCTGGGAACCACGGAATCAAACGTGGATTTGCCGCTAAGATATCGATGTACTTATTACAACGCTTCTTAAAGCTTTCTGGGAGCTTGAAGTAAACGTCCGCGTCCGTCACATCACATAGGTGCAAGTCTGCAACGTCAGCGATAAGCATCGACATAGTCGGCTTCTCGTTTACTTTAGGATGCTGTGGCAGTGCTGGTACTTCAACGTGCTTAATCACTTCAACAGAGCCGTTTAGAATGAAGTCGATTTCGTCTTTAATATCAGAAATTTCTTTCAACGGAATCACAAGTCCAGAGTCCACTTCGCTGAAATCTTGGCTTTCTAGTGTGTGAACCGCACTCTTCACGTTCTTGAATCGCTTCTCAAGTAGCTCTTGAGTAATCGCTTTCTCTTCTGTTGCAGTAAGCAGCGACTTGGATTGCAAGGTGAAGTTCTCTTTTTCTGTCTTCACTGTCACCGTAAATGGCTGACCTGCTTTTGCGCTGAAAGACATAGCAACCGGCGTCTTGCGGATATCAAGGAACTTAATCTTGTCACGCATTTCGTCACCAAGTACATCTTTCGCTTCATGCAGCTGTACTGTCGCTTCTTGAATCTGAACCACTGAAATTTCGTTGTTCTTCTCTTTCGCCTGCTCAACTGCATAGTTAATGCTGTTATCACGAGGGTTATCGATGAACATGTCTTTCGTTAGGTTGCCCTTAAGGAAAGAGTTCGTGAATTCACGGTTGAATACTTTGTGTAGGTTAGAATCGTCTTCAAGCAACAAGCCTTCTTGTACAAAGCTATCGATCTGCTTACGCCATGTATCTACCACGGTGTAAACGTAGTGTGCGCCTTTAATACGACCTTCAACTTTGAGCGAATCGACTTTTGCATCGACTAATTCAGGCAGATCATAGTACGCAGAGTTATCTTTTAGGTTCAGTGGGAAACGGTTACCCGCATTGGTGATTTCATATTCATCACGACATGCTTGGCTACAACGACCACGGTTACCTGAGTTACCCACACTCACTGAGCTTGAGTAACATTGACCCGAAAACGCGATACACAGCGCACCATGTACGAATACTTCGGTCAGTACATCATGGTCGTGTGCAACTTCAGTCAGCATTTTAATTTCAGGCAGGTTTAATTCACGCGACAAGTTAACGCGCGATGCGCCAATCTTAGACAGGAACTTAATCTGGCCTTCGTTGTGTGTGGTTAGCTGAGTTGAAGCGTGAACATCTAACGATGGGAAGTGCTTCTTCACTAGGTTAAACAAGCCCAAATCTTGGACAATGATGCCGTCTACCTTAGTGTTCACCAGCTGGTTTAATAGCTTAGTGATGCTCTTCGTTTCGTGCTCCAGCAGCACAACGTTAAGCGTTAGAAAGATCTCACAACCGTATTCATGAGCAAGGCGGATCACCCCGTTCAACTCATCTAACGATAGGTTAGAAGCTCTGTTACGAGCGTTGAAGGTGTCTAAACCGCAATAAACTGCATTGGCTCCGGCTACGATGGCTGCTTTGATCGCTTCTACATCGCCACCAGGGGCTAATAACTCAATTTTTCTGCTCATTTTTGAAGTCGCTCACTTACTTATAATTTTTAAGCCGCGTATTCTACCCACATCACGATCTGTTTACCACCGTACAACACTTTTCAAACTCAATGACCTCAACAATGCCTAATCCTTCAGCTTTACCTGTCCTTTACTCTCTCCGTCGCTGTCCTTACGCAATGCGTGGAAGAATGGGCATCGCCTTATCGAAACAACAAGTACTACTGAGAGAAATCGTCACCAAAGACAAGCCTAGTGAACTATTGGTCAGTTCGCCAAAAGGTACGGTTCCAGTTCTAGTGTTACCCGATGGAAAGGTTATTGAGCAGAGCTTAGATGTGATGATGTGGGCGCTGCAACAAAACGATCCTCAAGATCTGCTTCGTTCGAGTAACCCTCTACTCAGTGAGCAAATCCACCAGCTCATTCAACAAAATGACAATGAGTTTATTGGTCACTTAGAAAAATATCGCGCTTCTGTTCGCTATCGCAATGACGACATCGAGCAGCGTAGAAACTTGTGTGAAGCCTTTATCAAAGAGCTTGAGGCTAAGCTCGCCAACCATGACTACTTGTTTGGAGATTCCCCTAGCCTAGCCGACTTTGCCGTAATGCCATTCGTCAGCCAGTTTGTCAGAGTAGAAAAGAAATGGTTTGTGCAGTCTGAATACCAGAACGTTGGGCGTTGGTTGCGATCGCACCTCGAAAGTAAACTCTATACCCAAGTAATGAAACAGTACCCATTATGGAACGACACCAAGCAAGATTGTCTTTTTGGATAAGACCAAACCGCACAAAAGCCATCATTATCTAAAAGATTGTGCCGAATTTCATGACACTGTGTCGCACGCCGTGCCATTGATGGCATATTAGATCTCACTCAAAATAGCCTTTCAATTCGATACAACGGTAGTTTGAAAGGCGCTATGGCGAAAACGAAAAGAAACACCCTAGACAATCCGATAGATTGGCTAACGGGATTAGCAAAAGTGTCGCTGTTGGTCGCGTGTTCGCTTAACCTCTCAGGTTGCAGTGCTAAGAACAAAGCCACCAACACCGCCCCATCAAATGCTTCAGCACTCAACTCAGCAAAACAACCCTATACCGCTGAGAACTTTTACAAGCAAGACAACAAAGTCACTGTGATCCTCGCTTTTTCTGGTGGTGGAACTCGTGCTGCAGCCCTTTCCTATGGTGTCTTACAGGCACTGCGTGATACCGACATGGAGATCGATGGACAACACATCAATCTGCTAGAAGAAGTCGACATGATCAGCTCAGTATCGGGTGGGAGTTTTACGGCTGCGTATTACGGCCTTTATGGCGACAAGATATTTGATGACTACGAGGACGCGTTTCTTTATCACAAAGTGTCTGAGGATCTTATCTCCATTCTATTGTCACCAAGCTACTGGTTCTCCTACGCGACAAGAACAGACAAAGCGACCGATTATTATGACGCGAACATTTTTGGGGACAGCACATTTGCTGATATGCAAAGAGAAGGTGCGCCTTACATAGTGATCAACGCTACGGACATCTCAACAGGTTCACGCTTTTCTTTCACACAAGAGTACTTCGATTTGATCTGTTCTGATTTAAATCGTTATTCCGTGTCCAGCTCCGTGGCCGCATCTTCAGCTGTGCCTTTCGTTTTTACCCCTGTCGTGCTTGAAAACAGAAGTGACTGTGACAAAACTCGCCACATCAAGCCTTCTTTTGAAGCCACCACGTATCGGAACAAGAATCTCATCCAATCATTGGAATCGTACAGTGACAAAGACGCAGTGGGGTATCTTCATTTAGTTGATGGTGGAATCACAGACAACTTGGGGCTGCTGTCGCTTTATGAGATGTCGGAATACTTACGTTATAACGATGAAGGAAAATTGAAAGTGCTACACAAAGATCAACCTGTCCGCCCTATTGTCATCATCTCGGTAGATGCGGCTACTAAACCAGAATCCGGCATTGGTAGTTCAATTGAGTTACCAACCGTTAAGCAGACTGTCGATGTTATTACAGACATTCAATTGCACCGATACAACGACACCACCAAAGACTTGATCGTGGATCAGTTGGCCTCGTGGTCGGAGTTCGCATCTTACGAAGGACATCAAGTCGTTCCGTATTTTATTGAAGTCAGCTTGAGCAAGGTGAGCGACAACGAAAAACGCTATCAACTAAACCAGGTCCCGACCGACTTTACGATAGACAAAGACAAGGTTGACCTGTTGATCGAAGAAGGTAACCAACAGCTTACGACGGACCCTACATTTCAAGCCTTCTTATCGTTTGAAAACACCAAATAATGCTAATCTGGTTGCTTATAAATCAAGCAACTATCCGTTACATCACGTCAGAATTTTATTTATACAAGGCGCACTATGGAATTTGAAAACAACATCCTACACCTTGGTTCGTTCTTCGCGGTGACCATGGGTATCGTGGTTTTATTTGTCGGAAGGAGGCTTAATCAAGTCATCGGCTTTTTAAAAGAGTTCAGTATCCCCGAACCCGTTTCTGGTGGCATTTTAGCGTCTATTCTATTTGGCGTGCTCTACGCAACGACATCCATTGAAGTGCAGTTTGATCTGTTCGCCCGCGATGTGTTGCTGGTGTACTTCTTTACCACTATAGGTATCAACTCAAGCTTACGTGACTTGTTCAAAGGCGGTAGACCTCTAGTGATTCTATTGGTCATCACTATCTTCTTTATGATCATGCAAAACATTGTCGGTATTTCGGTAGCGTCGATGTTTGGGCTTGAGCCTGTCTTTGGCTTGTTAAGCGGAAGTATCTCTTTGATCGGCGGGCACGGGACCGCTATTGCTTGGGCACCTAAAGTGGGAGAACAGTTTGGATTAGAAAGCGCAATGGAAATCGGTATCGCTAGTGCGACCTTTGGACTTATATTGGCCAGTTTAATGGGTGGTCCTATTGCTAAATTCCTAATTAAACGACACAACCTAAAATCTTCAGATTCAGGCTCAACAATTAAAAGTGAAGTCAAAGAGAGTCAGACACAGCAATTGACCTCTTTCCAATTCTTAGATGCCGTTTTAGCTATCCACATTTGCGTGATATTTGGCGTATTACTTAACGAGCTAATAAGCCAAACAGGGTTACAACTTCCACTGTTTGTCTCTTGTCTGTTCGCAGGTATTGTTATTACTAATGTCATTCCTGACGCTTACCCAAGAATATCGGGCTCCAAGTGGCCAACTCGCTCACCTGCCATCACCTTGATTGCAGATATTTCACTAGGCACATTCTTAGCGATGTCGTTAATGAGCATGCAGCTTTGGACCCTCATTGATTTAGCAGGCCCAATCTTCGCTATATTGGCGATGCAGCTTCTACTCGCCGTGATCATCAACATCTTCGTGGTGTTTCCAGCCATGGGTAAAACCTATGATGCTGCTGTAGTATGTGCGGGCTTTGGCGGGATATCGCTGGGTTCAACACCTACGGCCATGGCCAACATGTCGGCCGTTAGCCAAAAATATGGATACTCTGTACAGGCCTTTATCATCGTGCCTTTGGTGTGCGCCTTCTTTATCGATTTGGCTAACGCGCTCATCATCCCTTACTTCCTGAGAATGATGTAACAAGCGCACTTTACATTGCTAAAACAAAAGAGCTGCTCATACCGAGCGGCTCTTTTATTTCATAAACTTTTACACGATATATCGGTGCTTAAAGATTATTGAATCGCAATAGATATCTCGACTTCAGTCTCGCCTTTGTAGAGTTCAAAGTCGGTTGTGTACGTTCGCGTATGTGGGCAATCAGGCGCGTTAAAATACGCCCACACTTCTCCCCACAGATCGATCACCGCTTGTGGTAATTCGCCTTCTGCAGAGAACGTCAGGTATTTTCCTGCTTCAATCTTTGTTTCGACCAATTGGTCAATGCCGTTATCAGTGAGTACATTTGTACAAGCAATCACATCAAAGTCACCTGTAAAATCTGACTCGTAGTTTGTGTATACGCCGTATACCTTTGAGTCCGGGGTCAGCTTAGGAAAAGCTTGTTCGAAAAAGCCTTGCCACAACTCGCCAATTTTCGCCTTAGCTGGGTCAACTTCATCGGTATTGTTGGTTCTTACCACAAAGCCATACGCTTTTACCGCTTCTAATATTTGTTCTTTCACTCTTTTATTTCCTAAGCCATTTTATTGCGTCAACTGTTAAGCCAACTCGATTCTAGTCTTGGATCTCTTTATGTCCGCACTTTTCACAAACAACATGGCGAGAAAATTCATCCATGGCAGCGACAAAGCCGCCAAGAAACCAGCCTTTGACCAGACCGGAGATAAACTCAAGCCGCTTTTGGTTTGGTTTGCCCGCAAATTCACTTTCCTTTCTCACCAAAACGACAACGTGTTGCGTACGTTCACGGCAAGATGTGCAGTAGCTTTGCTCTATTGAATTATTCATATGTCACCCTATGACGTTTTGAAAGAGATTTGCTTAAAATGAGGGTTGTCGACACACACTTCTAATTCATTAATTCCGGTCAACACAACAAGTTGTTCTCGACCAGCGACACTTAGCTTAATGCATTCATCTTTGTCTTGGTTTCGCTGGGTATCTAAAGCAACACCCTCGATCTGTTCACCAGAGCGTAAAGTGAGCTTAACTGGGTACCTGTGCATACACACAATTTCAATATAATCGTAATCACTGCAACTAATCATAGTGCCTCCCATTCTTCCACCACGCTAATGCGGCACGCTATTCTATGCAAACTGTTTATAATCAATCGTTTACTCAGATCACATGAATACAGCACCAGCCTAGAGCAGCGTCAATTTAAGCATAGCCGCTCTTTAACCATTCACGTTTCTTCTACGCACCTCTGCTTATGCTTTCATTGTTCAGTAACAACCGAGTACCAGACAATGAAAACCATCAAACACATATCCCTTTTCATTTTTTGCTTAGTGGCGTCAATCATGTCATTCACCGCAAGTGCCGCGACAGCGAATGATGCGAGCCACTTCGTCAACGGCAAAACCAAATATCGTCAGCTTTGCCAAGCGTGTCATGGTGACAAAGGTTTAGGTGATGGACCAACAGCAGCATCTCTGCCAAGTAAACCCGCCAATATTCCAAATAAGCTCGGTGAATTCTTTACGACAAAGAACTCCTTGGTTGATGACATTTTAGAAGGCGACACGGAAGAAGGGATGCCATCGTGGCAGGGAGTGATTACAAGACAAGATGCCATTGATATTCTTGATTATGTCGAAATGATCCAACGATAATTGCTAATCGATTCAACTTTTTAACGCTGAACTTACTTAATAACGTTCGTTTTATTGCGCTATCAATTCGTTTGATTACACTGAAGTTATTGGACAGTGAATAATACGGAACGTTATGAACTTAAACCCCCTAGCCACAAGTACTCTCGTGCTCGTCTCTACAACAGCAAGTGCGGTGAGTTTTATAGACCAAATTGATGGTCACTTGGACATGGGTGAATACCTAGCTGAAAATGCCTATGGCTTTTTACCCGTCCCGATTCTGATTACAGAACCAGCGGTTGGCTACGGTGGTGGTTTCACCGGTATCTTCCTTCATGAATCAGAAGAACAGAATAACACACGCAAAGCACTGGCGGAGAAGTCCCTTGATGGAGGCGCACAACTCTTAACACCTGCAATCACCGCAGTCGGTGGCTTCGCGACAGAAAATGGCACTTGGATGGCATTTATTGGTCACAAGCGCAGCTGGAAAGAAGATTCGATACGTTACCTTGGTGGTTTGGGTTATGGCGATATCAACATGACTTTCTACCGACAAAGTTCTCCTAATGCCCTTTCGCCACTCGATCCAAACGAAGGTATCGAGCTTGGCTTAAAAGGCATGGGAGGGATTCAAAAGCTTCAATTTAGAATCCAAGACTCGCCATGGTTAGTTGGCCTATCTCAACAATTTTTTGCACCTAAATTGTCACTCAATAACCACCCTAAAGCGCAAGAGATCCTAAACAATATTGGGAATACCTCGCCTACTTCGTCAGGCTTAGGCTTAATCGCGGAATACGACAGCAAAAACAGCTTTCTAAATCCAACTCAAGGCTATAACTATGTCGCTGAGTATCTATGGTTTGGTGATGGACTTGGCAGTGATTACAACTACCAAACGTTCAATCTAGAGGGACTGAATTATTGGGAGCTCAACAAAGAATGGAATCTCGCATTGCGCGGTCAATACAAATCCTTGTCGACTGATGAACGCTTTCTATCGCCTCAATACTATCCAGACATTCAACTAAGGGGGATTGCGAGAAATCGCTATCAAGGAGAGCATACCTTTGCTGCAGAGGTGCAAGTAAGCAAACAATGGACGCCACGTTGGTCAACAGGAGTATTTACCGGGATTGGCTATGCAGGCGACAGTGACAGCGATATGTTCGACCAAAGCTCACACTCAGCGTATGGCGTTGGTTTCCGATACCTTATCGCAAGACGTTATGGCCTAATATCAGGGATTGATATTGCGTTTAGCGAAGAAGATACCGCACTCTACTTTCAAGTCGGAGCCGGTATCTAGCTAAATCACGATTCAACTTACCAATCAGAAGATGCTAAGCAAAGGTCTTCCAATACTGGTACAAGCCATCGATATCAGAAGAGCACATTAAGGTCATTGCACCTTTGATTTGCTCTTCATTCCATTCCCACCACTTCATTTCTAGCAACTGTGCAATTTCAGTTTCACTAAAACGATAGCGGATATGACGAGCTGGGTTAGAACCGACAATTGAGTATGGCTCAACGTCTTTGGTTACGACGGCACGGCTGGCGATAATGGCACCGTCGCCCACCTTTACGCCACTCATGATCATCGCCTCTATGCCAATCCAGACATCATTACCAATCACGGTGTCTCCAGAACGTTCAAAGCCGTCGATTGCCCCTTCAAATTTTTCATCATCTTGGTAGAAAAATGGGAATGTACTCACCCACTGGTTTTGGTGACCTTGATTGCCTGCCATCATAAACACGGCACCAGAACCAATCGAGCAGTAGCTACCGATGATCAACTTGTCGATGTCACTTCTGTCAGGAAGCAGGTAGCGCGCACAGTCATCAAAACTATGGTTATGATAGTAGCCGGAATAGTAACTGTGCTCACCCACGATGATATTTGGGTTGGTTACTTGCTCTTTAAGTGATTTACCCACGAATGGGCTTTCAAAATAGTTATTCATATTTGTACTCTTAGTTTCGTTCTTTTAGTTGGGTACTATTTATTGCGCTATGATTCTAACTAATTTCTATTTTTGCGTAAAAGCCTTACGTATCTTAACGCCCACCGGCAATATCAATAAATGACCCTGTCACATAAGAAGCTTCATCTGACAGTAACCAAGCGATAGAGTTTGCGACTTCTTCTGGCGTACCGCCTCGTTGCAAAGGTAATTGTGAAGCTAACCTATCTACTCTACCCGGCTCGCCGCCATCGGCATGCATTTCAGTATAGATACAGCCAGGTCTTACACCATTGACACGGATGTTTCTTGATGCCAGTTCAAGAGATAAGCCTTTAGTAAGGGAGTCCATTGCACCTTTCGAAGCCGCATAATCTACATATTCAAATGGCGCTCCGGTACGTGA
Source organism: Vibrio sp. Isolate22 (assembly GCF_022398115.1). NCBI lineage: Bacteria > Pseudomonadati > Pseudomonadota > Gammaproteobacteria > Vibrionales > Vibrionaceae > Vibrio > Vibrio sp. Isolate22. Next base: position 32,602 of record NZ_JAKEUW010000020.1, read on the forward strand.
CGCTGCAGACGATACATTCACAATCGAGCCAGCGCCATCCGCTTGTTTGATAAAAGCTTTACTACAGAGGAAGCAGCTCGATACATTTGACTTCATGACCTTTTCAAAGCGATCGAGTTCTATCTCTTCTAATGCAGATTGAGTGAATAAGATGCCCGCATTGTTAACCAAATGAGTTACAGGCCCGAGTTTATTGCGTGCAATTTCAAACAAGGATTTAACGTCTGATTCAACCGAGACATCCGCACGTACACTGATAGCAGTGCCGCCTTGTTCTCTAATTTCGTTAACTAGCGCTTCAGCTCTTGATTCATTTTGGATGAAATTGACACAAACCGCATAGCCTTGTTTTGCTAAAAGCTTAGATGTTGCTGCACCAATACCTCGGCTTCCACCGGTAACAATTACGACCTTGTTCATGGACTCTCCTAACTTGCTGACTTTTTGTTTATCTGATTATTGTTATGTACGTACGCCACTGTAAGCTCGTGTTGTGGCATTTGATGTTATTGACTCAGTGATTCAGGGCTGACTAATTGAACCCATTGTGAACGCCATTTTTGCGGAGCAAAGCCATCTGGCCAAAACTCGGTTTGCTTTTGAATCAAGCCGTCAACCACGGTATGGAAGGTAATCACACGGTCATTAAGAACACTGTCAGTCACCGACACATCAGTAACAACAGTATCGCCCTCACATACAATCGAGTTGAGCGTAAATTTCCATACATCATTTGCTGGGTATTCAGAGTTGATCGCTGTGAAGTTATCTCGCCCGACGGTTAGCTCAGTTGACTGTGGCCAATAACCTTGGAAATCCTCCGCCAACCATTCGCTCGCTTTTGCAAAATCATTGGTACGCATGGCTTCCCAAAAACCTAATACCACTTCTTTCGGTGTCATTGTTCTTCCTTAAATTTATCGAATTACTTGGTACTTTTTGATTACGCATACTTGCCAATGATCGCCAAAAGATCATCAACATTACCAGCGATGTAATCGGGTTTAGTCTGCCACTTTTCTGGTTCAGAACGGCTGTAACCCGCGGCAACAGCAACCACTTTAGCTCTCCCACCAAGTGCAGCCTCGATGTTACGGGCAAATTGAGTATCCGCTTCATGGTCACCGATATACATTAAACAAAGCTCGTCGGTTTGACCTTCACCAAAAATATTTTCAACGCACTTAATACCACCAAATGGATGTGGCTTTTGGTTGCCATTTGATACGTCATCATAACCAACAACCGCTTTAAACAACTCACCAATACCATAGCTATCGAGTACACCGCGAATATTCAATTGAGAGTTTTGAGAACAGATGCCATGGGGAAGATGTGCAAACCGGTTTATCACCGCGTCCATACCATCAAACAACTCGACTGGCGTTTGATTCTTCTCTTGATGTTCTGCCCACATCCCACCAGCAACCAACATTTCATCATGAGACATGCCGTAGTAGTCGACATATAAAGCTTGCCAGTTTTTAGCGCCATGATTTGCTTCGTGATAAAGCGCCTCGCTCGTTAAGTACTTTGGCAAGTTTTCACCAGATAAGTGCGGTGCAACCACAGAGATAATGTCCTTCGTTATGGCGATATTCTTTGGCACCGAATTGACTAAGGTTCCATCATAGTCCCACAAGATAGCATCTAACTTCATTATTTATCTCTTTGTTTAGATTAGATATTTGAATTTAACACTCCTATGGCTGCAGAGTGAAATATAAATATCTCTAACTTCAAACCTAATCCACACAAAAGCAAAAATTTAACGGATCACACTAGGTATTTCCGTGTAAGGACAAGCCTAATAAGCTTTGCTTAGATCATTGCTTTATCAATTGGAATATATGCGTATAATCCCCCGCTCCATGCGCTATCAACATAAACATTAGCGCCAAAACACTATTTCTTAATGAGTACCCCATGTCGAAACTATTTTTCAAAGGCCGTATCGAAACAAGACAAAACCACGTCCTTGCAGGCTACAACGTAAACCGCGATGTAAAAGCGGGTACTGAAGAAGCACCAATCAAAGTAACGGTTCAAAACGAAGCTCGCAAAGCTGAGATCGAAACACTGGCTGCAGAGCAGGAGTTCGTTATAGAAATCACAGTAGACGCGCAACAAGAAGAGAACACCATCGAGCTTGATACATTCCTAAACAAGCCAAAAACGATGACGTTTGAAAAGACGCCGAACCGCAACGACCCATGCTCTTGCGGTAGCGGTAAGAAATATAAGAAGTGTTGCGCTTAAGGCTTCTGAATTGAATTGCCAATAGCAAAACGAAAGACAACGGGAAGATCGCTGAGATCTTCCCGTTTTTATTTGCTCAAACCCTTCATCAATCTAGATGGTCCGGCGTCTCTAGGTAGGTACCGCATCGAGTGCATTTGTAATCTCCCGTTGCACCATTGGAAATAAACCCAGACAAGATTTGCATCAGCAAGCCTGGTTTCTTCTCATCTTGCGGTGCTTTTTGTGCTTGGTTACTGAACAAGGTGTATTTGTGCAATGTTAGCGCTTTGCAGTTACAACAAAATGCTCGTGTTTGTTCACTTCCATACATGACTTCGGCAACCTTCTTGCTCATAAACACTCAACGCATGACGGAGTGTTCACGCGTTAAGCTAGGATTGATTTTGAATTTAATTGTTTACACACCACTCCAGAAAAACTCAATACGAATTCCACTTGGGTCATAGCACATAAGGTGTTTAGCAGGCCCTTCTCTAACTAATTCAGGACCAAACTCAACGGTTACGTCAGAGTTTAGAAACTGTTTGTGTAGCTCATCTAAGTGCCCCTCAGATTCGACAAGCAAAGCTAAGTGATGCAAACCGACATTAGCTTTTCGGTCAAACTCGACAGGTGAATCCGCTTTTGCGTCCCAAAGTGTCAGCATAATATTACCATCACTGACAAAAATAGCTGGGTAGTTAGGGTTTCTTTTAACCTCGTTCCAACCAAGCTGTTCTACGAAAAACTTCGCACTCTCTTCCAACTTTGAAACAGTGAGTCCTACGTGATGTACACCTTTTGTTAGTGCTGCCATATCTTACTTACCTTATTAATTAACCTGAATAAAACTTTAAGTTAATGATATAACCAGCACAACTTGACGAAGCTGATAGAGTTATTCAATTTATTTGAATAATGTATTTCACTTAGTTCCTCCAATAGTGGTCAGATTACATGGTTACGCACAAAGCTGTTTAACTCGCTCACACTTCTGATGATGTGAACCTCTTGCTCTTTCGTACGTAGTTCTAAGCGCGACCTAAAGTCGTCATTCCAAAATGTGAGGCTGAGCTTGAGCATCTTGTAGCTTTGTATCGTTCCTTTGATCACTGAGCTTCCGTCAGGCCAACCTTCAGGTTTCACAAACAAGCCCTTCAGTAAACGTTTAGTCACAAACCAATAGCTCACAGGGTAAGGAAGGTCGATATAAATTAGCGTGTCTGCGGTATCTAGGCGCTTTTTAAACGATTCTATAGGGCCAAGTCCGTCGATAATCCAGTTTTCAGAGCTAAGAATGCGCTCATGCATGTGTGAAAACACCTCGCTATCGACAAACTCACCATTCGCTTTGTAAACCAGCGAATCAAGTTGGTGTAAGTCTATCCCTGTCGCCTGCGCTAGCGCCTTACTCACCGTAGATTTACCACTCCCAGGCTTACCAAAAACCGCTATTTTCTTCATATGACTTCCTCAATTGAGGTAAACCCATAAGACAGATACAAAAAAACCACCTTATGGGTGGGTTCGATAAATACAGCGCATCAAGCATCCCACCATTCCTATGGAATGATGATAATTCGTTGGTTAAGTGGCGCTAAATTCATTTTCATAAAACCACTTTTATATATTGCGAATAGATTGTCAACATTCTCTAGAAGCGAAATTAGAGCGAGCCGCCGACTATCTTTTCATGTAAGAAGTCTATGAGTACACGGACACGACGCGCTTTTTGGCTATTACGATGAAAGTACAAATAGAGCCCAGAATTATCACTCCAACAATCTTCTAGAATGGGTACCAGTTCACCGGACTTAAGCTCTCGCTCGACCATAGGTTCAAGTAAACGCCCGATACCAAGACCCTTCTGAGCCGCATCCACCATGATATCGGTGTCATTGACTATCATTGCCGTTTCAACATTTGCCTGAACCGTGTTGGTACCATCCATTAAAGGCAATAGAGCAAGCTTATTGGATGTGATAAATCGGTACTGGATTAACTTATGTTCTTGTAGATCTTCAATACTTTTGGGCACACCATGTCTTTCTATGTAAGCTGGTGAAGCAAATAGCGCTTCTTTAAGCCGCGGGGTTATTGGCCTTGCCACCATCCCTTCTTCGACCTTGTCACCAAATCGGATACCAAGGTCAATTCCATCTTTCAAGATATCCACCGTCGCATCTGAAATAGATATTTCAAGCTGTATGTCTGGGTATTGAACACAAAACTCAGCGTAGATGGGCTCTATCCACTTTTTGTAAGCAAAACGGGGAACCGTGATTGAAACATGCCCTGAAGGGTTACGACTCAGATCTGCGACACTTTCCATCGCACTACTTAAATCGCTAATGGCATCTACCGTTTTCGCATATAAGGTTCGCCCCGCCTCTGTCAGTTCAACTCTTCGTGTGGTGCGAGTAAAAAGCGGTAACCCTAGTTCATTTTCTAGCGTCTTTAGTGCCTGACTGACGGAAGGAGGCGCAACTTCCAGTTGACGTGCAGCTCCAGAGATCGAACCTTCAGTGACAATCGCATGGAACATGGTTAGCTGGTTGTATGTGGCTCCCTTCATCGTTCGTTCCCCGTTATTTGATTGAATAAATCTAGATTACCACAGTCTATTATTTGGTTTAGCCTAATAGTTATTTAGACATTAGTCATCTAAAACTAACAACTCAACACGTTTATGATTGCTTCATCAAATACGAACAATGAGACAGTCATCATGAGCAAAACAGTTGTTATTTCAGGCCACCCTAACCTAGCTGAGTCATACACAAACACGTTAATCATCGACACGTTAGAAACCGAGATGAAAGACGTGTCCGTTCGCCGCTTAGATACACTCTATCCAGATTACAAAATTGATGTCGAAGCAGAACAAGCTGCCCTCATCGAAGCCGATGTGATTATTCTTCAGTTCCCCTTCTATTGGTATTCAGTACCAGCTTTGCTGAAAAAGTGGATAGACGATGTGATGACGTTTAACTTTGCTTACGGACCAGAAGGAAACAAGCTTAAAGGCAAAGATTTCTTCCTCTCTTTCACGGTTGGTGGACCTAAAGAGTCTTACGATCCTTTAAACTACAACCACTTTACGATTGAACAGTTCATGTACCCTCTACAGCAGACCGCTTACTTAGCGAACATGAACTACCATGCGCCGGTTTATACACACCGAATGGTTTATATCCCTAATGTGTATAACAAATTGGAAGAGGTTCAAGAGCGCGCTGAAGACCATGCTTCACGTCTTATCGGCGAAATTCGCAAGGTCACACAATCGGACGAGCAGATCATTCGTAAGTTCTCCAATGAATGGTTTGAACAAATGGACTCTCTGTCAGAACAAACTGACATCTTCACTGAGTCACTGTCGCCAGATGCGGTATTTAAAGTTCCTGAAGGCGATTTTATCGGTCATGCCGGGTTCAAAGATTGGTATGCGTTGCTACGCTCGACCTTTAAGCCAAACTGCTCTCATGACATTGAACAACTCGAAGTAAAACCGTTAGGTTCGCAGTATCAAGTGAGCCTGCATGTAAGGGTAAAAGCAGACACCTACACCGATTCAACAATGAAAGGTCAGCAAGTTGATTTTGTCGTGAACGAGACTTGGTTAGTCTCTGTTGATGAAAACACCAGCGTTAAGATTCACGAATATGAAGTGGTTCCACTCACTTAGTGTGTAATTAAAAATAGCCTCATTGATCAAAAAGGACAGCAGCGATAAGTAGCTGCTGCCCCCTTTAACATCCATTGCCGTGACCAAGCTGAGTAATGTTCTCAAACCTTAAACTGCACGTTATAAGCCCTGTGTGCTAGTTTTTCGCAACCGTTGCTTCAGATAACTTACTAAGCACACCTGAAATTTTCTTAATTACCTCATCACAGCCATTAATCGCATGACGATTGACTAAGTAATTAGGATCGTTATAAGACAACCACACTTTTTTGTTTGCATCTTCAGTCACTAACACCTTCTGAGGTAAATCAATCGCCACCTCTTGCGAGCATTGCATTAACGGCGTACCTACTTTGGGGTTGCCGAAAATGATGACTTGAGTGGGTCTTAATTCAAGATCCACTTTGCTGGCATTCTTTTGATGATCGATTCTCGCAAACAACGTCAAACCTTTGCTCTTCGCGATCACTTCAAAACGGTCAGCTGTTTCTTTCACGGAATAATTGCTTTGGTACTTTATCAAACCGTCAGACGCAGCAACGGAAAAGGATGCAGAAAGTAGAATGGCGCATAGCGGTAGTAGTTTTTTCATTGTGACCTCTGAAGTTTACCGAATCGAACATACGTTTATCGCGCCATCTCAACGTCGTGGCGTAACCTAACTCAGTATAGACAGGTTTATAAACTGAGTTTGCTGAGAGGATCACCTTTCGCTAGGTATTTTTACCCAAGGTCCCTGCAGCTCAAAGGTCTGATTATCAAAGTCGATATTCCCTTGAACGCCAAGTGGCGTAACTAACATTGGATGAGTGTGGCAGCTATCAAATCCATACAATATCGGCACGCTTTTACCGTTTAATACTTCAAGAAGCACATCAAGTGGCGTTCGTCCGGTTCCTTTATCGTCGAACAGCTCATGCTTACCTAAGATGATAGCGCCCACCTTATCAAACACTCCGCAAGCCAATAGGTGTGCAAAAGAACGCTCTACGGTTTCGATACCCTTCAATGAGTCCTCGATAAGGAGAATATCTCCATCGAGAATTTCGGGCATATATTGGCTACCCCATATCCCAGCCATCGTACTTAAGTTACCACCAATCACTCGGCCACTGACTTTTCCTTTGCCGATAAACTTCCATTCATTGTCATAGACTGGCTTCGCGGAATTCTGAGTTTCCCAATCGTGTTTAATATCCGTCCATACCTGGGGCATTGTGTATTGATGTTGACTTGTACTCTCGCACAACAACTCACTGAATGATTGGAACGTTTGATCAACCAGCGGTGGAAACTCACCAAATGAGGCAACAAGTGCTGGGCCATAAAACGTTACTAAGCCAGTTTGGGCATGAATCGCCAATAGCAATGCGGTTATGTCGGAGTAACCGATGATGATCTTTGGATCCTTTTTGAGTGCCTCATAATCAATATACGGTAATAACGAGTTGCTATTATTGCCGCCAATTGTAGACATAATGCAGCGAACTTCAGGATCTCGAATGAGTTGGTTTAGCTCTTCGGCTCTTGCTTGAATAGAGCCAGAACGGTAGCCATCAGACTTCCCCGTCAATGAGCCTTCGACTAAGGTGAAACCTTTCGATTCCAAGTAATTTTTAGCGCGAGCAAACCGATTGGGAGCGAACACTGTCGCAGGGGAAGACGGCGAGAAAAAGCCAATTTTGTCACCGATGTTTAAAGCCTTTGGGTAAATCACTTCCTTTGTCCTCCATAACAAAAAGGTAATGGCATAATGAGCCTTTTTAGACGAGGTTATTTGGGCTTGTCTTTGTTCTGCTTAAACAGTGCATCCAGCACAATTAAAATTCGATATACAGCCTCAACATGTCTTGATGTTGAATACCGTTCTCGAAGATGGGTTCTGGGTAATGGTCGATGAAGTGGTTTTTAACCACACTATCAACCCTAAAACCAGCTCGTTGATAATAAGTGAGTTGATAACCGAACGTACCCGTTCCCAGCTCAACCCTCTTAATTCCTTGATTAACCACTTGCTTTAGAGCGAACTTTAAAACCTGAGACCCAATGCCTTGCTGTTGATGTTCAGGGCAGACTGACACATTAAAAATCTCTGCAGTATCGTCACTGATTGGTTTAACAACACAGACACCAAGAATTTGGTTATCTCGTTTCGCTGCGTAACACCATGATTGGCTTAAGTACGATGCAATACTTGCTTCAGACGGGACCGCTTCAAGTAACAATGACATTGGGACTTGCGTAGCATCGACGACGACATATTCCATTTTAACCTCAAGATATAGGCACACTCACATAGTCAGGCTACTGTAATCTAAGATACTGAACAGCTGAAGCTTTAGCTGCTAAAAGTTAGGTGTCGAATGAAACCAAATCCAATAATATCAATGCCATGACTTGGTGCCGCACTTCTCACACTGATATTGATATTCTTGGTCTATGAAAAATCCAGGCGTGTCTTTGTCGTCTTTAAAGAACAAGTTTACGATATACTCCACCAACATCCCTATTTTCCACTGTCTTGCTTCTGATTCCGCTTGCTCCTTTTGCCCCTCAACAGAGCTGCTCATAGCAAGGTGTGGAGTCATTGAGTTACAGTTTTCACAGTAGTATGGGTGTTTAATGTACTTACTATCAATCATTTATATAAACCAATGTGTATTTATGAAGTTGATTGCAAAGTAACAAGCTAACGTTGGATAATCTAACCTATTATATTGATCGACGTCTCATGGCATGTAGTTACGCTACACAAGACGACGAGAGTGCCGTGGCTAATGTGTCAACTTGCTAGAGAAGGTTAACTATAAATCGAGCTTCTTTACTGTGACGGTGTATGTCCACACGTCAATCTCTTCATCACCAAAATTCATACTCGCTTCACCACCCTCAGGCTTGAGCACGAAATCTGGCATCTCACTGTAGCTTGATCCACTTTCATTAGTACATGACATCGTGGCCGATAGAAGAATCGTGTTGTCGTCATGTTCAGAGAGCGTTCCTGTATACGAACACTCATCAACGCTCGTGGTAAGCGTCTGGCCAAGGTAATCAAATTTAACCGATGGAAAGTCGCGCTTTAGGGATTGCTCTTGCATTACAACGGTCATTTCATAACTACTGCTTGGTAATTCACTGTTAGCGAATACACTGCTTGATAGGCAAAGCAGCGATAACGCTAAGATTCTATTTTTCATTAATTGATGTGTTCCTTTTAAACTTGGGGCTCTTTGCATAACGTCATGGTAGAGCCACAAGTTTTATTACATATGCTTGGGTGGAAACTTCTTTGTCATGCCTTGGCTAGAAGGAGATACAAGCTTATAACCGAGTTTCCCATAAAACGCCGGTTCATCAGCTATCATGGAAACATACGACCCTTCCAGTGCAACAGAAGATAGGTAATTGTCGATGTATTCCATTACTTTTCTACCTAAGCCCTGCCCTTGATAGATTGGATCGACAGCGACATCAACCACTTCAAAATTACATGCACCATCACCGACAACACGCCCCATCGCAATGAGTTGGTCACCATCTCGAATTGAGATGCCGTATAAACTATTTGGTAAAGCGATTGTGGCTGCTTTTAGTGACTTCGGTGACAATTTTGCTTTCACCCGCATCTCACAAAACTCGTCTGGATTAGGGACTTTCTCTTCGTATTTGAACGCCATTTTTACAGCTCCTTTTGATGAGCAGTGAGAATACACACCATAACTGTATAAATAAACAGCATCTCAATATTTTGATGAGAATGTCACAATCTAAAGGGTGTATTAGAACCCAAAAGGAAGAGATGGTGTCATTCCTTCTCCATCACCCTTGGCACACTTGATTTAAATTTACTTCAATAACCCTCGGTCGGCGGCGGCTTCGAGTTGAACTTCTAGTTCGCTCCACAGTGCCTTGCTGCCTTTAGAAATGCGTTCACCGTTAAATGTCAGTACCTTATCTTTAGATATATTGTGCTTCTTCCAGCTATGACCGCCGCCATGGATGTTATGAAGTAAAGGGGGCACTCTATCAATCGCTTTACCGAATCTTGCTTCCGGTGATTCACCCGCTTCAAATTCTAGCCATAACTCCAAATATTCGGATCTTAAATGGCTTGGCAATGACTCAAGCAAACGCTCGACACAGTTTCTCTCTTTAAGTTTGTTTTCTTCCGTTTCACTGGCGTAAATAATCGTGTCACCTGCATCGATTTCACCGAGATCGTGTATCAGCAACATCTTCATCACTCGGGTAATATCGATCTCTTCATTCGCGTAGTCTTTCAACATCAGAGCACTCAAACAGACATGCCAGCTATGCTCAGCGGAGTTTTCATAGCGATCCAGGCCAACTGGCTTCGTTTGTCTATGAACATCCTTCAACTTTTCCACTTCAACCATGAATTCCAAAATGCCTTTGATTTCTTCCACGATACGCTTCCTTAACTTGAATTGATGTTTTAGTGATGCACAGGGTTACAGGGAGAGTCTTTCCCCCCACCGAACCGACATCTTGTAGTAAGAGACTCCCGATTTTTGGAATTCAACGCCTTCGACCTGCATCTCAAACCTTTGATAGAAGCCCAAAGCGGTTGTACGGGCATCACACCAAAAATAACTCGCTTGATCCGCTTGTAGGTCTTTGATGATGTGTTCGATAACCTTAGAGCCAACACCCTGCCCTTGGTATTCTGGCAACGTGGCAAACTTACGCAGTCTGGCTTGCTTCTCTTGAACGTAAACAGACGCAACACAAACTAATTGATCATCAATATAGGCACCATAATGCGAGGCATGCTCATCGCCTTCTACCGCACAAAACGACATTGGTTTGCTTGGCCACAGTACTTGATGACGAATGGGCAGCACATCAGCCGCTGAAATTTTAATTATGTCCATGTTGCTCCGATACCATTTGGTGTGGCTTGTAAGATTCAGGCTTATCGATTCGCCATCGGGTGATCGGGATTTAATTGCAGAAGATCCCATAGGTTTCCATAAAGGTCTTCGAATACCGCCACAGTGCCATAGGCTTGCTCTTTCGGCTGTCGAACGAATTTGATTCCCAGAGACACCATACGTTCATAGTCACGCCAAAAATCATCGGTATTTAGGAATAGGAATACGCGACCACCAGCTTGATTGCCGATAAAGTCCAGTTGCTCGGGCTTGGATGCTCTCGCCAATAGTAGGCTTACACCGTGTGAATTGGGTGGAGCAACAACAACCCAACGCTTATCTTCTTCTGGTAAGTAGGTATCTTCGATAAGTTCAAACTTGAGTTTGTTTACGTAGAAATCTAAGGCTTCATCGTAGTCTTTTACGACAAGTGCAATATGAACAATATTTTGTTTCATAACGTACCTTGTTGAGGGTGTTGGATGTAATTGACATGTTCCCTCCTTAGAACAAATGCCACTTTAAATTTTAAACTTCTTAGTCAAACGACCGCTACAGTTGCCAAAAACCGAGCTCAACACCACTCTGAATGACAATGGCACACATTCCGTGACGTGGTAACTCCATTGGTGGGACTGCGACTTCAGCACCCAACTTTTCAGCGGCGTTTACTGCAGTTTCTATGTCTTTCACCAGTGTGTAATGACGAACGACTGGCTCCTCAGTTTCACGAAGTGGTCCCCTCACACCAATCACTCCACCATTTGAGAGCTTAGCGGTACGAGCGCCACCTAAGTTCACATCCGCATCACTAAACTTCACATCGTAGATCTGTGCGTAAGTTGCACAAACCGTATCTACTTCAGGGGTAACAATTTCAAGATATTGAACTTTCATGGCCTTTCCTTTTGATTCCCAGTTGCCTTTTGATAAACAGATTTAAGTTAAGCGCTGATGGCTCCACGCATAATGAACTGTGGGCCAGCAGCGCCGCCTAGGTACTGTTCATTGGTATCTTCAAAACCACCTTTAACATAGCAGTTATAGGCTGCTGGATTTTTACAATTGACGGTTAAGTAAATCCAATCATACCCTTCGTAATTGGCTGCTAGATAAGGAAATAGCGCTTTCACTGCGTCAGTACCTAGCCCCTTTCCTTGTTGATTTTTATCTAAAGCAAACGCCCTTAAGCCAACACTACCTTCAGGGCAAAATTTGTAGCCAGCCGGGTAAGCAACATCAAGCTTAAAGAAGCCCACCACCTCACTGCCGTACTTAATAATATGTAGATGCGTGGTCTCGCTACCGTCTGACAAAAAGTCCGTTGCTGTTCCTGCGAATTTAACCTGCTCATCCGCGAGCTGAATTTCGTTAACTTGCTCAATATGAGTATCATTAAGCCTTTCGATAGTGATCATTGTTTTCCTTTTCATGATTCAATCTTTGACTGCAAGTTTTGCAGTTTTAAGGGCTTTATCAAAGCCGAGCAGAGAGAGTGACTACCCTTTCGTCTGTAACGTCATTGTTAGCTCAGACACCGACTGACCATCTATTCGATAATAGTCTTCCATTTCGCCGACAACCGTAAACCCTTTTCTCAAATAGAGGTTTTTTGCAGGAACGTTGTTTGACAACACGTTGAGGTCTAGCCAATCAATCGCTTCGTTCTCTTGGCAGTATTGAGTCGCCACATTCATTAGCTTGGAGCCTAAGCCTTGCTTTCTCACACTGCTGTCGACCCCCATGCCAAGCAATACACGGTGAGAACAGTAATTACCATTATGGTGGCGCAAGTCAATATGGCCGCGAATCGCACCATTCGAATCTTTAGCTAACCAAATTTTTCGCCAACCATTCTCTCCAAACTCATACTTAAACCCATCAGAAAATCGAGCTTTATGTGCTTCCGACATTTTACAATCTGACTTTGAGACTGGTTGGAATAGCGGTGTCTCTTCTAATGCGATTTCTGACAACTGTGTATCCAGATATACGAACAAACTCTCTAAATCAGAGTATTGTGCTTCTACTATTTTCATTACTACTCCTATTCAAACTTGGCCTCAAATGGCAGAAATGTTTTGTCGCCTTAGACATTGAATATCGTTAATGCCAAATCTAAAGAATCGACACCATTACAAAACAATGCCACTCGGGTCAGTTAAAACTCGTCACAGGTATCGCGAGAGCACCTATCCGGAAAGTCAAAATTCAGATTATTATCATCTTCCAAGATAAACAGAACACGCCCATTTTCGACGCCCGTTTCATTTCTATCAGAACATCCGAGGAAGAGTTCCCAGTCGAACGCATATTCAAGGCGATACTGGTTATGATTCACATGTTGCACACTTTTGACTTTGATTCCGTTGACCACATGTGCCATATCATCGATGTACGACAGGTCTGGAACCAGTTTGTCCTCAAATATGCTCTTGTTATCAGCTAAAAAACCGGCCAGCTCAGAGCATAGTTCTGGGCCATGAACCAATGGTTGAGATTTATGGATAAACAACATTTCCCAATATTCCTGTAGCGAGTTGGAGTGAAGATACAAAGAGCAGCGTATAAAATGCGACTTCCAGCCTGTTAAACAACGACCTTTGCATAACTGTTTCTGTCCATATCTACCACCTCAACGGTGATCGATGCACTGCTAAGGGACAAAGACAGCAATTGCGTCATCACTGTTTCAGATAGCATTGCTTTGTCTGTGTCACTTCGGCCAGACAATATACGCACCGTCACATGGATAAAATCTTCTTTTTCTGTACCCGTTTGGTAGTTCTCATAAGCAATACTTCGAACTTTGATGTCTCGCCCGTCTGCTTCGAATAACTCTGAGTTAAGCGCTCCTAGAAACACTTTATTATTCAGTTGCTCGGCGTTAATCGTCGACGAGTGTTCGATAATACAATGTGGCAAATCTTGCTCCTTAATAATTGTGCAGTTTACTGCTTTGTGAGCGACTTGGTGAGAAACGCTAATGATGAGTCTAGAGGGTAATTCTCAAGCACCATTTGGCATTGGTAGCCGTGCTTCTCATAAAAAGGTTTGGCCTGAAAACTCAACGTGTCGACCAATGACGACGTGCAGCCTTGGGACTGTGCGTACTTTTCTAGGCGTTGCAGTAACTGGCTACCGACCTGCTTGCCTCGCATTGAGTCATCGACCCAAAGAAACTTGATTAATAGCCAGTTTCCCCAAAGATCCGCAATAACACCACCAACCTTAACACCCTCTTCCATGGCGTAATAGCCCACTTGAGATTTAGGTATGCCTTCAAGAAATGGCGTATTGTGTTTAATTAGGCCAGCGCGAACTTCGTTTATGTCACTATCTGAAGGTTCGGTATCTAACGTATATTCCATTAATTTTCCCTAAACTGGTGGTGTCGAAACATTAACTTGATACGTGGAGAAGTATGTATCCACAGAAATTGCGTGACGTTCATTAATTTCACTCAAAGCATTCACTACCGCACCAAACGCGTGATTTGGACCATAATGTTCGGACAGTGCCGAGTAACGTCTTGATGATGAGAACAAAACATGAGCGAGTTGCTCTGAACTCACCTCTAACGTAATTGCTGCTTGCTTAACTTGTTGTTCGACCATGCTGTTACTTCCTTCGAAGTTCTCAGCGTGATTGTAAGTTGAAATTCTAGAAGGAAGCGTAACGCCAAGTGACTCAAGATGCACGTCGAGCAAAACTTCAAAATCGTAAGCAATCACCCAAGCATTGTTTCGACAAACTCGAACAATCTCATCGATCAATGCTTCAGATTTTGCATAAGATAACGAGCCAGCAAACGCGACAACATCGACCGAGTTGTTGTCCAAAGGAATATTGTCGCCAGTACCTTGGAGGTAGCTCAAACCTTCAACATGACTTGCCTGTGCTAGCATCGCGCTACTTGGATCAATACCAATCACACGGCTGCAAAACTTAATAAGTGCTTCACTCGAAACGCCGGTTCCACAACCTATATCCAAACCTAGTTCGAAATCAGAACCTTTAGGAAGGGCGACGCCCAGGATTTCTTGATGAATTGGAGGGCGATACGCCGCATAGTGTTTAGAAATTTCGTCACTGTATTCATCGCTCATGCCGAATCTACTCCATGAAAATGACCAACATCGAATAATACTTCTTAGTATCTTAGACTCGTAAAACTAGCACTAAATTATTGTTATTTAAATGCATAACCTAGTTGTCACTGGAGGTATTGAGCGCTGTAGCACAAAGGCCTATTTGTACAGACTGAACTTCTTCGTAAATTCACGCAGAATATCGGTGCTACCGAACAAACAGACCCCGAGGTATTCCAAATCCGCTTCTTCGGTAACCACCGTTCACTAACCACTAGTCAACGCTCACCATACTAGTTCTGAACTACGCACAAAATGAATGGTGACTGGCATTTCGATCTAAGTGTTCGACACGTGGCGCATCGTTCAATTGCTGAGTGATCAAGTAAGTTATCGGTGTGCAATTTTCGGGTAGCTCATCACGCTCAAACCAACGGAACTCTTGGCATAAATGGGGCTCAGCATTCTGTATGTCGCCAGCCCATTCATGGCATAGATAGAAGTAGTGACAAATGGGTAGCTCTGGGTCAGAGACAATCGCGAACAATGCCAAGTTACTTACGTCAACCGCGACCTCTTCTCGCGCTTCTCGCTCTGCTGCTGTCCGAGGTAACTCCCCTTGCTCTATTCTTCCGGAAGGAAATCCCCAGTATTGGTCGAATGCTTCTGTGTTTTGACGAAAGCCGAGCAGAAACTTAGAGCCCGAAACAAAGATAATTTGGACTACATTCTTCATGAGTATCACAGTGTCGATTGGTAATATTTGACCATATCGTCTTGATTGATCGCTGGGCCTTCTAGGCTCTGTTGATCTTTCATAATCTGTGCCAGTGAAGGCAGAATAGAACGCTCAACTTTAAACGTATCAGACCAAAGCTTGCCTCTCATTACCGCCTTAGCGCAATGAAAGTACATAGACTCTACGGCGATTTTAATCACGACTTTTGGGGCTTTCTTCCCATCAGGACAAGCGGCAAGCAAATTTGGATCGGTATGGATACTGGCTTTACCTTTAAGACGTACCACTTCATCAATCCCATTAACCATCAGCAGTAATCCAACTTCAGGGTTATTGATGATGTTTTTTAAACCATCAATTCGATTGTTTCCCGAACTATCAGGTATTAGGATCGTAGACTCATCGACAACCTTAATAAAACCGGGCTCGCCGCCTTTTGGAGAAAGGTCGCCAAAGCCGTGCGAGTCTGTCGTCCCCAATACAGCGAAGTGGCAATGATTGATCAAAGTAATCGCATGGGCATCCAGTGCTGGAAGTACTTTATTTTGAGCCCTTTTACTCGGCTCGGCATAAAGCTCATTTAATTGTTCTAGTGTTTTTATTTCACTCATTGTTAAGCCTTTTCGTGCTCTTTTGTGCATCTAATTTTTACTAAAAATTACCAGTGTTTTAATGACTCGTGCAATTTCTCTATACTTTGAATGCCGAGTTCACTACTCTGCCAACCGCACTGATCGCCCTCAAATCTTGGAAAGATATGCAGGTGGTAATGAGACAACTCATTAAACTCACCATTATTTTGCAAGAATGAAATACCATCAGGTTTAAACGCCTCTTCAATACGTCTATACACCTGCCTAGCGACAGAATGAATTTCGGTAAGAACACCTTCTGGTAGATCGATATAGTTGGCGTACGGATGTGTCGGACAAATCAAAATATGCCCAAAGTTGATAGGATTGTGGTCAGCAAAAGCAATCACGTCATCGGATTCATAAACGATGACAGCCTCCATTTCGCGGCGAACAATTTTTTCGACAATTGTCATTTAAAATCTCCAAGTTTCAGTTTTGAGTATTAACCTTCTTAAAGGGCTATACGCCATACATCGCGCTTCATTATTTTTTGAGTGACTTGTACATGATGTAGCTGTTAACTGGACCAAATTTAGGATGCTTATATGCCTTGGGGATGGCACCGATAATACTAAAGCCAAGCCTTTCCCAAAGCTTGATTGCAGTTTTGTTCGTCGACACGACACTGTTGAATTGCATCGCCTCAAAGCCTAATTCAATCGCGACTTTTTGAGAGTGTTCGCACAAAGACCGAGCGATTCCCTGCCCCCTTGCCTCTTCGGAAACCATGTAACCACAGTTACAAATATGACCGCTTGGACCCATTGCATTAGGCTTTATGTAGTACGAGCCTAAAACAACGTCGTTCTCGGTATAGACATAAGTTTTTGATGGCTGTTCACACCAAACCGAAAAAGCTTGTTCCATCGTCATTTCCGGATCAAATGCATAGGTTTCTTGTGCTTGAATCACAGCCGAGAAAGTAGGCCAAAATGACTCAAAGTCAGATTTAGACATTTCCCTGATCATGAATTTCCTCCTAAACCAAACTTGCCGCAACACAGGTTCTACCATTGCCAAGTTCTACAATGATGTACTGCGTATTTCTATTCTAGCCATCCTACGAGTGACCATTGCATCATGTAACTCAACCGAACAACATTAGCCCGACATCCAGGCATTGAATGGAAAAGTAGTTCTGTAATTGCGACTTGATAGGCTTTCGTAACATATTGACTACCTTAGCAAATATGCCACCAACGCGAATAGATGTGGAAGTGCGTAGTGATACACGCTATTAACAAAGATCTGTTAATGATTACGTGCTTAGGCGAGTAAACGATTC
This sequence comes from Vibrio sp. Isolate22, assembly GCF_022398115.1. Lineage (NCBI taxonomy): Bacteria > Pseudomonadati > Pseudomonadota > Gammaproteobacteria > Vibrionales > Vibrionaceae > Vibrio > Vibrio sp. Isolate22. Next base: position 50,176 of record NZ_JAKEUW010000020.1, read on the forward strand.
AAACGAACGGCTCACGAGCGCGATTAAGGTTAAACAGGCTAATTAGGAGCCTCTTCCTCAGTGAAGTTGGTTTTAAAGGTAAATGCGTAAGGAGAGTCTCCCACTTCTCTGAGGTGCTCTAAACGTTCAATCGCTTCATCAAGGGTTGGGATGTGATCATCTTTAACCCACCAAAGCACATATGTGTCTTCCGCTAATCGATGAAACCATTCGCCCTTTCTTCGCATAAAGTCGCGGTGGTGAGTTCGAAACATGAAATTCTTTAAGGCGTCGACCGATTCCCAGACAGACATATTGACGATCATGTTCGGATCATCAAACGCTTTTATGTTGGTTGCATCGCCAGATTCATCTTTAAGACGCCACACAAACCCTTCACTACTTTCGGCAATGCCATTTACCAATTCCAAATTATCGACGAAGTCTTTAATCTCTGGTGCATCTAAAGGGTATTTCGCGAGAGCGATATTTAATTGAGCGAGTTTCACAATACTTCTTCCTTGAATGATTATGATGGAACCATTAAGCCTTTTATTAATGCCTAGGTTGTCTGCTGAACCCAGACCACATTTTCATTTGAGGTTGGTATTTCAAACCAAGACCAGAACAACGCTAGCATATCAGGCGTCATTTCATACGACTTTCCGTTCAGATCTGCGTTGCGCTTCAATGCCCTCTGCTTACATGTCTCAAACGATACATCGAGGTAATGAACTTCACTTTCAACACCGACAGTCGATGCCCATGTTATAAAAGCATCACGGTCTGCTTTCTTCCAAAAGCCAAAGTCGAAAATAACAGGGACATCGAGAGAAAATAGCTGAAGCGCAGATTCTTTAAACAAGTCTTGTAGCGTAGCGAGCCGTTTATCGAAGACATCGCGATCCATGTGCTCGCCATATAGGGGAATCATCCACTCATCAATCGAGAAACTAAAAGCGTTATGTTGGTCTGCAAGCTGCTTGGAGTAAGTCGTCTTACCGGAACCAATGAAACCACATACGAAATAGATTTTAGCCATAATTCCTCGTTACCTTAGTCTTTAAAGCGTGTTGTTTGCAGATGCTAAAGCTTCTGTGTCTTTATCTATAATTTCGCGTATCGAAGCTGTCAGTTCATCGCTGTCAGTGTACTTTCTGCCATAAGCCAAATTGAACCCATAATCAAAGTCATCTGGGTTTTGCCCTTGAGTATGCTGTAGCAAGGTTTCAATTTTATCGAGAGCTTTAGCTAACTTTGCTTCTTCTGATGACGCGTTTTCGTATTCATCCCAAAGCAAGAGAATGTCTTGTTGCAAGTAATCAGGAAGAGGCGCAATTAACGTAATCAGATCACGCCTTTCCTGCTCTCCTTTATTCGAACCTTCTACTTGATCGATGGCGGCAATATCACCACCAATGGCCTCACCCAAATCGTGAATGATGCACATTTTTGTCAGTTTGAGCGAATCAATATGTGGGTAATGCTCTGAGAACATCATTACCATCAAACATAAACGCCAAGTGTGTTCAGCGGTACTTTCATGTCGACCATTTGAAGTTCGAGCTGTTCGCAATGTGTTCTTAAGCTGCTCAGCACCTCTTAAAAACTCCAAGACGCCTTCTATTTCTATATTTTTCATCACATTATATCCGGTGAATTCATAGAGCACTTGGTGCCAAGTGTGAGGACCTACATTTAACACCAACAGTTAGCTAGAAGAGCTTTTTCGACATGTTGTAAAATCTGTCATCAGCGCTATCTACTACAAAGCCCACTCTTTCATAAAGTCGGAATGCAGGGCTAATTTTAAAGACTCGTAACTTAAGTCGATTTACACCAGCCTCAACCGCTAAGCGCTCGCATTCAGTAAAGGCAAGTGCACCAATGCCTTTACCTTGGTGCTGCTCACTGACCTGTAAGTCTCGAATGTAACAACTGTCATCATCAAAAACTAAGCGGATAGCACCAACTATTTCTCCGTTGAGCATTATGTCGAGGTTAGTTAAATCGCGAATTTGCTCTTCGATCTTAACGCAATCCCATTCGACCGAGTATTGCTCATAGTAAGAACGCATATTTAAAAAAGTCATCTTCGCCGAAGCGGATAGATCTTTTGTTTGCTGGTACGAAATCATTGAACCCCCGAACACTCAATTTACGTGTGTACTCTGCTGACAGCTTAAGTAAATAAGAGTGGTATAAACAACTACGCTAAAAGCCGATTCAGACCAAAATTGCCGAACCTTGAAAATCTGTTCCATTTTATTCTTTGGGGCTTAATACGATGCGCCATTGATCTTTCGAACAGGAATTCTCGAAAGCGTTTCAATATCGGCCATTCTCATGTTTACAGCCAAGATATCTTCAGAACATTTCTGCGTTGTCACGTAATGTGTTAAACAGCCGCAATTATTACAACGATGGAACTCAACTTCTTTGTCGCCCCAACAATAAAAGTCCGTATCTTCCTTCGTATTGACTTGAACTTGCTCGGGAGAAAAGTACGCCCAAGCCGCTGCATAGCGACGACAAATAGAACAATTACACTCACCAACTTCTTTTGGTAGCGAACTTAATATCAAACTTACATTCCCACAGTGACACTTTAACTCCATGCAACGCTCCCTGTACTGGCTTAAACCTAATAGAGGATTAGAAATGTTAGAACAAATCAACCCTCATCCGTTCACAACACCTTGCTGTGAGGTTTACCCTGCTCTAGCGCCGTTTGGCATTTCGTTCTCAGGGCAAGCTAAACACGGCTGCAATTTGTCTTCATAGCCGATATCAAACAACATACCCTGAGACACTTCACCAGCCATTTTTCGTTCAGGTAGGTTAACAACGAACAATGCTTGCTTACCTTCTATTTCCTTCGGGTTTTCACGCTCTTGCTTTATGCCAGCCAAGATCGAACGCTTATGGTCACCAAAGTCGACCGTCAACTTCATCAGCTTATCGGATTTAGCAACCTCGGAAACCTCAACGATTAAACCCACACGAATGTCGATTTTTGCGAAGTCATCAAATGTGATTTCATCTTTAATTGGAGCGTGTTTAATGCATCTGTCCTCAAATATATTCGGAACGTATAAAGCTACATCAAGTAGTGAGTAGTACTAGTGTCTAACATAAAGCACTATGCCATAAACACAAAACCCTAGGATGAGTTGAAAGTTTCGAGTTATTAAAGCCTTGTATAAATTCTGCAGCTATAGTGACACATAGAGCTCAGTTAAAGTCGGGAACTTCGAGCATTCCCAATCACTTGGAAGCTTTATTTCACTACACGACTTAACTAACTCAACAGCTTTGGCGCTATCTGAAGAGCAACTAACCTCCGCAAGTTCATCCAGTAAAGCTAATTCAGATTCTCCAGAAATCGGGCTCATGAATTTAGGCAGTATGCCCCACCCTGTATCCCATGTATGCATTTCAAATTTTGATAATGCATACAAGTCTCGAATGAGGCTCCCTTTGATAAACGCTAAGCCTTTAAAATCTCGAAAACCAAAATTATCAGAAGACTCCACGTTTTCGCGGCACAACTTCCAAGCTTGTCCTGCCACTATAAAGTTTGTTGACGGTACATCACACGAATCAAATTCAAACTGCAACACTTGACGGTGAACATCGTCTAGCTGAGCATCCACGGATACCCACCCTTTCCCTTCGTTCCAATACTCACATACCCAGTGATCTTCAAAATAATTTTGAGCCAAATAAGTCGCAAACCCACTCCTTAGCCGGGCTGGTACTCCTTTTGCCCTCAAAATAGCGCAAACCAGTAGTGAAAAATCTCTACAAATACTGATAACTCTGTGGTTTGACTTCTTGAGTGTATGCGCAGGCTCAGCTGATTTCAACATTGCCAAAGACACTAAGTCTTTAGCATGCCGAGTCTGCATTTCTGTCAGTTTGTTTAGCGGGTCAGCCTCAACACCATAGTGCTCAAGCCAATACGAGTGAATAAGGTTCCCTTGAACAAACTTACATATACCCGCTATATCATCAGGCACTCTACTGATATCGAGCAAATCATTAGGGAGCTCTGTAAACTCCGTATTTTGTATATAGTCGTTGATAACCATTGGTTTAAGCCTATGTAGATATGCGTGCGTATACATGGCGTCTAGTGATGATGTGAGGTAAGAAATGCCATGCATTAAGAATCAATTTTGTACAGTTTGTTATGTATAATTTTCTATATACTTCCTCAATGACTCTGTCGGTTCAAACAAAGGACTAATTGGAAGGTTAAGATTTAGCTTTTCAATTTCGGATGCTGAAGCGCCATGTTGCCTCTCAAATTCACCCCAACTGATCTTATGAACCCGCTTTACGATTTGACAGTCTAGTAACAGCTGGGAAAAAGCCTCAGGACTATACCCTTCAATCTCTGCAATAAAATGTTGTATAGCGGGACGTTTACCTCGAACTAGTGCCAAATAAAATTTAGCGATGTCATCAACATGGATATATTGGTTATTGCCTTTAGATGGTATCGCTATTTGGAGAGTTTGGTCGGATAAAGAATCTACAATTCGCTTTAGCTGGCAGTTTTCACCACCATAAACCAAACTAGGACAGTAAACGACATGCCACTTTTTCTTGATAGCGTCGCCTATTGTAACCGTGTCCGGTTTCACCACCTCTAGAGGCCTAAGCCTAAACTCTTTGAGGTCATGGCACGAAGCATTACCGAATAGCCAAACACCCGATGTGTGGATTTTTGTCGCTCCTTCAGCTGCGAATCTATCCAACTGAGTTAGCAGCTTGGACTCTAAATCAGCTATTTCCTCCGGCGAAAATTCTGACCAATGTGGGCGAGCACAATTTATAACGATATCAAAGTAACCAGAGAAATCTGATGGGGCTTGGTTAAGCCTCCAAATAGAAGATAAGACACCGCGAGTCCTGCTGTATGTCGAAACTTCAAAGCCACATTCGACAAACAACTTAGTCACGTGGCTACCAATATACCCATTAGATCCTGCTATCAGTACTTTCATTCTTTCTTTAGCTCTCGATTACACAAAACACTTTGAACCAAAACTGCCAAGCGTTGGGAATTCGTCTTGAACGCTTGTTATGCGAAATTCGACAATGCTGATTTGTACGCCTTTCTAGCCTCGGTACTTAAGTAGCTGTCCATACCTTGGAACAGTTCAAATAGCTCAGAACCATATTTGAGCTTGAACTCTTCACTGTTATAGACAAGCTCTAGCTCATTAGCGACCGTTAACTCGCAAAACAACTTCACCGTTGCACTCTCGAGTTTGAATATTGAACCAGTAAATCTGTCTTTAAATTGGATTTCTAGCACCTTGCCAAATTGAGGGAATACATAGTCTCGGTCGCATGAGCAATACAAGTAAACCAATGCTTCTGCATCATTACCAATAATTCGCGCTATTTCTTGGCGCTGACTTAGCGACACCATATTTTCATCGAAACCCGCTGTTCCATACGCGGCATGAAAGAGACCTGCGATTTGAAGTAACTTGCTACTACCCCAGTTAATTAGAACTTGTTCAGTTCCTTTCAGGTGTGCTTCCAATGAACCGTTAAGGTGCTGAAAATCACCCGCACCAAGCTCTTGAAGCATTAAAAATTTATCCATAAACCTCAATTTCCTTTAGGTCGCATAACGCCGCATTAAGGTGTGATACACGCTTGGCTATACTTGAGCGAAGCGAAACTGCCAAGCGTGAGGAATCACTCTTAAATGCTTTGTTATGCCATTTCGTCAAGTTTGGTACGAATTCTATTCGCACATTCAATTGGAGAACTGGCAATGTCCTTACCGCAGATTCTAAGGCTTGTAATACCAATTTTTTGCAGTTTGTCATCAATGGCTTTATCTTTTGCGATAGCCTCTGGCGACGAGTGATGAGCTATTGAATCACAGAATACCGCTAGCTTTTTCTCTGGAAAGTAATAGTCAGCATCAGTAATTGTTTTCAACCGACGTCGAGACTTAGAGTTTTCCCATAATTTATGGAAGCCCGGTACAGTGAAGCCGTCTTCGCAAATAATTGTCTGCAACTCAGGGTAAAGACCAATAGAGTCCATTGCTTGCAATAGGAATAACTCAATAGGGGAATCACACCCCCAAATACGTTTAGGCTTAACTTTTTTAAACGGCTTAAAGTACCAACTTTTCCGATATTTTTCGTAGTCTTGGCGAACTTGCTTGTTATTACGAAGAGGCTCAGGGACGGCAGGACTCAAAACTTCATGATGCTTAAAAGGCATAGCCAATGCATATGTACCAACAACAAAACCAATCATATCTGATTCAATACCTGTGTAGTCGGTATATCCCATCATATGTAACCCATAAGCTCCTGCAAACGGGTTGAAACCACGGTAAATCTTTGGTGCTCGATTTTGTTCTTCCAAATCAATTTTTTCAATCCATTCAGGAGTAACTATGGAAAGTTCTCCCCTTTTACTAGCGGGTTGTAAAGATATATTGTAAGGCTTACCAACTAAAACACCGTCTTTCTCTTCAAAGCCGTAAGCATTAACTACAACAAATACCAACTGAAACGTCACTTTCTCTTTTTTATAGATTTCGATTGATTTTTCAGATGGATTTACATGAACTAATCGGTCGTTAGCAAGCATGTGCCTCATCTCGAGCGGTTGAACTCCATCTAAATCGAATAAGTCAAACTCTAGGAATTTACCAATGCTTCCAGACATATCAATGGTCACAGGTAGTTCTGGCAATTCTTTGTAATAAGGGAGTTCGAATAACTCTTCTGGACGGTTTTCTATATTTCTAATTTCTGCCATATCTCTCATTTTACTCCTGTGGCATAACGCCGCGTTAAGTAGTGAGCAACGCAGACCACTTAGCTTAAACCATTGTGCCGTAAACACTAAATTCAAAGCAAACCGAAAATGCCAAGCGTTGGGAATCTGTCTTAAACGCTTTGTTATAAGGCGGACTTTTAGTTAAGCGCCTTTTCCAACCAAACCGAACTAATGTACTCACCATTTTTCTTTGCATATTCATTGAATACGCCAATTTCTCTAAAACCAAAACGCTTGTGTAAGGCAACTGAAGCATCATTAGGTAATGCGATACCTGACAACACCCTGTGGACTCCGTAACCAGAAATTGATGAGAACAGCTTAGAATACAGTTTTGAACCAACACCTTTACCTTTTGCTGTTGAAGCAAGGTACACGGTAACTTCAGCTGTATCCTCAAATGCTGAAATGTCCCTATAAGGCTGGAAACATGCGAAACCTAGCAACTCCCCACTTTCGATAGCAACGAAAAGTTGATGCTTACTATTACATGAGAATTGAGAGAACCAATTTAGACGGTTTTCTTGCGTAAATGCCTGCTCTTCAAAACGAGCGTTAGTATGCTCTATGTAAAAGTTAAAGATATCGGTGATGGCTGCGACATCGCTTAGCTTCCCTACTCTGATTTCCACGTAAATCCCTTTTATCTTCGAGCCTTATAACGCTCTGTTAAGGGGTGAGCAACGCAATACCAAAGCCGCCGCATACCACCTTAAACACTAAAACCAACGCATAGTAAAAATGCCACGCGTTGCGAATCCCTCTTGAACAGTTTGTTATGCTTGTGGTTCTGAAACCACAACACTGTCATTTGCCCTTATGTACATCAAATGCTTGTCGTAAAAGTCGTTTCTCACACAACCATGTTGCAACGCTTTTTTGTAGATTGAAGCCACAAATATATCGGCTACGCTAAAGTCGTTACCCACTGCAAATCCTGAATCACAACAGATCGATGTACTTAACTTTTCTAAGCAACGCATAATCCAGTTCGCACGAAGTGCTCGCTTTGACATCTCATCTAACTCTGGACGCATAAACCTTAACACTGTTCTGTTTTGGGGAGAGTGAATACTGGAGTTTACATACTCACAAACTCTGCGGATATGAGTTTTTTCATTGAGGCTTTTACCAAATAAGCTTGGATTGGGAAAGCGTTCTTCTAAATACTCAATAATTGCCATTGATTCAGAGAATAGCGAGCCATCGACACAAAGAGATGGGACATAGCCAAAAGGATTTACATCTAGGTATGTGGTCGTTAGTTCGTCAGAGCTGACCTCAATTCTATCGTAACGTATACCCTTAAAATTTAGTACCCACTCCACCCTTTCAGAACTATTCGAACCTTGTGCGCTATACAGCGAAACTTCCATACATCCTCCCGAAAAGCATAACGCCAAATTAAGGTGTGAACAACGCTTACACCTAATCTAAACCATTGTGCCATAAACACTAAACTGGCTTGAATTGAAAGTGCCAAGCGTTGTGAATCACTCTTAAATTTATTGTTAGCTTTTCAATCTATCGACGATCTCAGTGTTGGATAATGGAACTCCGATACCACTATTTACCATGTATCCGAATGATTCATCATGACAACCTTGGTCATACGAATCGATGCACTCTTGGGCCAGTAACAAATGGTAGTCCCGTTGATACGCATCGATAGCGGTGACTCTCACGCATGCATGAGTATTTACACCAGCAATTACAATTTCACTAGGTGGCATTTCATTTAAGATTTCATCGAGTTCTGTTTCAAAGAAAGCACTATAGCGCTTTTTAATAACTTCATGCTCTTCAGGATGTCGAGACAACTCACTTAATAGCTTGCAGCCGTTAGTACCATCTATAGTCCACTTTTGACTCGATTGTCGTAACGCTAAATATGTATCCGACAAGTCTTCTTTAAAGACTTGCCGCACCCAGATAATCTTCTGACGTTCTCTACGAAAGGCATGCACCAACTCGTTCAATGAGCGAGTAAATTCCGTTCTTTTTTCAGCGAGTCTACCCTGCTGGAAAAAGTCCTCTTGCATATCAATAACTAGTAGTAATTTAGTCATGATGATCTCCTAGGAAAGCTAACAGCTCTATTAGACAGAATTATTCTGTATTTAAATGCAGATTAATTCTGTCTAGTTTCTACCGTTCACACCTCATATGCAATCTAGTCATTATATAACAACGACTTATATCACAGCTAGACTTGGTGTTAGAGAAAGTAAGGAATTTTTCTGTCTAGTATGACCAAATTCCCAACATAAAGAATCTGGTCATTAAAGCTTACTTCAGCTCTTCTGGAATACGGTGGTCTTTGTGGTAGTACTCTCGGTCGCGTTCGTTGATTTCTCTCACAACTTTACAAGGGTTGCCTACCGCAACCACATTCGCTGGGATGTCTTTCGTGACTATGCTGCCAGCGCCAATTACCGAGTTTTCACCTATGGTAACGCCCGGTAACACAACCGTGTGTGCGCCAAGCCATACGTTGTTACAGATACGGACAGGAACATTGAACTGGGCGGCTTTGAGCCTGAGTTCAGGGCTGATGGGATGTGTGCCGGTCGCAATGGTGACGTTAGGTGCAATCATTACGTTATCACCGATGAATACGTCGGTGTCGTCAACCAGCGTTAGGTTGAAGTTTACGTATACGTTGTTACCCAAGTGAGTGTGACGGCCCCAGTTAGCGTGTAGTGGCGGCTCTATGTAACAACCCTCGCCGACTTCTGCGAACAATTGCTTCATAATTTGTTGGCGTTTTTTACCCTCACTCGGGCGAGTGTGGTTGAAATCGTACAGCACTTCTAAGCATTGCGTTTGCTCGGCGACCAGATCGACGTCATCACAGTAATAAACGTCTTGGTTGTGCATTTTTGCCTTTATATCCATGTTTGAACCTATTTGATAATTACCGAAGAACGGCATACATAAAGCGACATATGGATAATTTGAAGCGTTTCACTGGCCTTAAAACAAGTTACGAGTTACGCGGGCTTATGTTCTCGGCAACACGCCATAGCACGCCTCTTGGGTCTGTGATACAAAACTCAAGCATTCCCCAAGGCTGCTCAACAACCTCGGTAACGGTTACTTCAAATTCCGCCACTACATTAGAGTTTTGTACGTGCTGATACCAACTTTTTACGTCTTCTACGAGCAAGTGCATCATGTAATTGTGACAGTGCGCAGGTTCGTAAAAATCTTGTAAAAGGAATGCATAATCACCGTGACGAAAATAGGCAATATCATGGAACTCAGACATGAGTTCAAACCCCAGAGCTTGGTAAAAACGCTTAGATAGGTCGAAATCCTTTGCGGGAACAAACGATTTTATTTCAGTGACTTTCAGGTTTTCTACGTTGGACATTTCCTTCTCCATTACGGGCCATTCCTTTGTGATTTATGTGTAGCTCAGCAATGAGGTAAATGTTAGGTGACATTGTCACGTAACAACCACCTCATTGAACGTGCAGGGTTTGAATATGAGTTAATCGTCAGCACCACATTTTGCACAAGGCTGGTAAGTACGTTCGCCTTGTTCAATTACCACGTAATCACGCACGCAACTTTCACATAATGCTAGCTTTGGGTAAGCGTCCTTCTGTTTCTTTGCGTTTATATCGCCTTCAGTGGTGTAGATAGTTCTCATTTGAAGCCTTTAGTATTAATCACTTATAAAGCCAAATTGTATCACTGTTTATCGCGCCATTTTTATACTTTGAACAACAAAATCAACGTGCCACGCGTATCAGTGGTAACATTAAAAGAGTCAGCCAACGAAGAAGCCAAGAATGAAAGATTGTAATCAATGCGGAAAATGTTGCATCAAATATGGGGATGGCGACCTCGCCGCAACTCAAGAAGAGGTTGATTTGTGGGAACTGTTCAACCCGGACATCTTTGAATATGTTCGCGGTGGTGAAATTTGGTTCGATCCTCAATCCGGCGAACGTTTAACTCGTTGTCCGTTTCTAGAGGTCGTCCCGAATAAAAACACGAACGCTCAAGCCAAATACACATGCAGTATTTACTTAGACCGCCCAGAGGATTGCCGACACTACCCTAGCCTAATCAATGAGACGGTCAGGGATGAGTGTGAGATGATTGAAGTGGTGGATCTGCAAGATACGAAAAAAGCTCAAAGAAAGCTCGACCTTTTAATGAAAGGAAGTCGCCCTTCAAGCTTTTCATAATTGTGATCTTTGGGGGAGCTGACCTCGTCGTTACGACAAGTACTGATTCTCTTCTAACCAATCTAGCGCAACCAGTGCCGCCAATGAACATACTTCTCTGTCATTGCCATCGACAAACTTAAGCTCTTCGATTTCAGCGTCTGGCGATAGCTCACCTGTGTAGTCAGCAGCGTAACAAGTCAGTTGCACAGAAATGCCTTCCGCTTTGCCATCAGCTTGGCCAGTAAACGTCTCAACGTATTTGATTGAATCAGGTACTAAATCGACTGAAATCTCTTCTTTGATTTCACGAAGCAATGCTTGCTCATCACTTTCACCCGCTTCGCGTTTTCCGCCCGGTAAGTAAAACAGTTCTTTGCCTTTTGATCTCACCATCAGCAGCTTGCCATCTTGAATGAATATCCAAGCGAGCTTATCAATTACCTTATTCATGTTGTTAAACCTTGTTATTGTGCGTCTTATTCTAATTAAAGCGACGATATCGCATGGGCGGTATGTTACCTACAGCCGTCAGCATATTCTATTGAATTACATAAATAATGACGTTGGGAGTCGATGAATGACAGCTGGTGGTTGGTTAAAGGTCAACGCTTACCACTGGCTGTCATTTGAAATAAGATGTGATGAATCTAATCAACAAGCCACTCTATGGCAGAGTCGTGGTCTTCGAATGATTTGATGTCACCTGACACAAACCAGCTCCCCACTTTTGATGCCAGTTCTTGCCAGCTTTTATCGCCACAAATAGCGATTTTATCTATCTTGGAGTTGAGCTCTAAACCGAGTTTGAAATCATCCCATGCGGCACGCAGTTCCCACCCCGTCAGCGTTGAGATATCGACCATCATCTTTAATGCTGATGAATCGATCTCTTTTATGGTGGTTTTTAACATAGGTATCATTGCTTGATAGTCGTCGTGCGTTAGTTTCCCTTTCGCTTTGAACACGATAATGGTTTCGCCGCTAACACGCTCAATTCCAACCGATATTCCATGACGTTCGATACTCATAACCTAGCCCTTCTTAGAAATATAGGCTTAGCTTAGAGTATTAATTAGGCAACAAATGAGAGGTTGCTTTCAAAATGAAAGCACAGAAAATTTTAGTTTAACGTTACTAGGTTGAACGTCGCTTAATCGCCACAACAGAGTAAGTATGCCAATGCTTCATCTTGCCTAATGATGTAAGCGCTTGTTCGTCTCGCTCGTGAAAACGGATAACTTCGAACGCATCAAATAGACTCAGTACTTTTGCCTTTGTGAGAGGCGTTGTAGAGGTTCGGTAACCATAAGCCCAACTATCGTCCACCCCCATAAAATCGCCCGCAAATACACCACCGATTTCAATGCTATCGATGATTCGTTGCCACGTCTGATCGAACTGATTTGGCTCTGCAAAAAATAGGCTGGAGTTCGCAATCACTAGCCCGGCTTTGGGATAGTCATAATCTTCAAATGCGATTTGAGATATCTCGACCCAAGCTTTTTGACCGAACCTGTCTCGACATATCGATATTGAGTCAGGATTAACGTCGAAGCCATAAACTTGGTGGCCTGGCTGTTCTAAAAACGCAATGTCACTTCCTGTACCACAACCGCAATCAATCGCTACATTTAAGCCTGACTCGTTCAGCTTCATAGCGAATTCTGTTCTTTTTGAATGAGGCTTATCTAAGGCTTTTTGATAATACTGACGCCAAATCTCTGAATGATCATCCATTGCATAACTCCAGCAGTTCGGTCAGGTTTTGAACCTCAACAATAGGTAAGTTTGTATCTGCGATGGCACCTTCAGTGTTGAGCCAAACAGCCTGCAGGCCAGCCTCAAGCGCAGGGTAGATATCTTTCTCTAGGGTATCGCCAATCATGGTGATCTCTTGTGGCTTTATCCCGAGTTGAGAGATGATCGCAGGATAGAAGCCCGGTTCGTATTTAGATAAACCAATACTCGCCTTACAGAAGTAACCATCGATGTATTGCGACAGGCCAACTCGCTCAAACGCACAGATGATGTCAGCTTTACTTGAATCGGCCGCATTGGTAGCGATGTAGATGTTGTGATGCTTGGACAATTCAGCGAGTAAAGCTTGTGCTCCACTCACTTCTTGTACGATTTCCCAGTCACACATTTTCCCTTGTGCGTCTGGAAAATCGATCATTAAGGTGTTGCCCCAATCAAATAACACTGTTTTGGTCAGCTTGGTTGCAGCCGTTGATTTTATGCCTTTGCTCATCATGCCTCCTGCATCGATGATGTTTCGAATGTTTTACCGTACTTACAAGAATTTCTCGATAAGAATCTCATCAAAGTATTGCTCGCCAATCTTGGCGTGTTTCTTTGCAATTCCGACAGTTTCAAAGCCTTGTTTGAGGTACGCCGCTAATGCGCGCTCGTTATCTGCTAGGACATAAGCAAAAAGCTTTTCGTAGCCTTTGGCTTTTGCGACTTCGAATGTATGTTCAAACAAATACTTTGCAACGCCTTGCCCACGGCTGTTTGCGTCAACATAAGTCCCAATAATACCCACATGGTCGAAGGCTTTTGTATATGAGGCAAACGGCTCTACGTTTTGAAAACCAAGCAGGTCACCAGTCGTTTGATTGACAGCAACACTGAATACACCTCGCTCTGGAAACGACTCAATAAATGCCTTTTCTTCTTCGACCGTAAACGTCTTATCCAAGATAGTGTAACGCGCTTCAGTGATAATTGGATTCAATACGTCGATTATGCCTTGAGCATCGCTTACCACGACTTGTCTGACTGTTAAGTTCATACTTTCTCGACCTTTTTTGTATGGGCAGATTCTAGCTCTATATGCCACCTTTTTGATAGGACAGAATGTTATCAAAAGCGATATCAAAGTAGAGTTCGTAACTATTTTGTTCAACGTAGCCCAAATGCGGCGTTGCAGTCACATTTGGTAGAGATAACAGAGGTTCGTTATTCGGCGTCGCAGGTTCAATATCAAACACATCAATTGCTGCTCGTTTACTTGGTACCTTGGTGAGTTCATCAAATAAGGCATTAGGCTCGACTAACTCCGCACGGCTGATATTCACGAATAGCGAATCAGGTTTCATCACGCTGAGGTCATTAGCAGTAACACAGCTTTTAGTGATACTGTTTAAACGGAGGTGTAATGAGAGTACGTCAACACGCTCGAAAAATTCCTGCTTAGTTGCTGCCGCCTCGAATCCATCGGCTTGTGCTTGTTCTCGCGAATTCTGGCTACCCCACACCATAACATCCATCCCGAACGCTTTGGCATATTGCGCGATGCAGCGCCCGATTTTTCCATAGCCCCAAATGCCAAGCTTCAACCCCCTTAGCGTTCTACCTAAACCGAGTGCGCCTGAACTTTGCCATTGATTCTGTTTAAGGTTTGAAGCGTAAGTAGGAATGTGACGAGATGCCGCCATAATCAATGCCCAACAGAGCTCAGAAGGCGCGACAGGTGAACCTCGCCCTTCTAGCACTTTCACACCGAAACGTTCACACAGCTGAGGATCTATGTGATTACTGACTTTTCCGGTTTGGCTGATCACTTTTAAGTTTGGTAGTTTAGATAGCAGCGACTCCGTAATTTCGGTACGCTCGCGGATCAGCACAAGCGCCTCAAAGTCGCACAGCTTCAACGCTAGTTCATTTTCTGGATAGGTCTCGGTGAATACGGTTACGTCATGATCTTCCAACTTTCGGTAACACTCGAGACTTTTTACTGCATTTTGATAATCATCCAATATCGCAATTTTCACTACACACTCCCTGTTCTATTGCTTTGCTATTTTTGAGCGTTAAATGCCACGGGTTAAGATTCATTTAACTTGTAGCTCTCTGTATAAATCAAACCAATTATTGATGGACGACTTTGAAACGCTCAAGCACCAACATCATGTCTTCACTAGGCGTAATCTTTAACTCTTCACACTCGCGAGAGAAAAAGTTCCAGTGGGCTTCTCGCCACCATACCAACGTTTTGTCCCCCTCGCCTTCAGCGGCAGCAAACTCAGCCGTCACCTGGTTATATGGGCACAATGACACCGAGGTAACTTCAACAATACAGACAGGCTCACCGTTCCAATCAGTGACCACCTGTAAATGTCCAACAACGGGCATGGTTTCGCCTTCAAGGCTATACCAATATTCCATGCTGCATGAGGCTTGCTTTTCACCTTTCAGTATCAGCTGCGCGCATAGATTGGCGTTGTATTCATCCGCACAGTAATAGTCAGCACTGAATGAGGTGTATTGTTTGGCAACTTCAGCCGGCAGTGTATTGAGATAGCTATCTAGATAAGCTTTGCTTCTTTCTTCCATGATGGGTCCATTTTCAATATTCGTTTCAGCCAGAATCACTACATATTGAGCAACTGACTGCATTGCGCGTAACCTATCAAGGAGCGTAAACGGTGTAAACCAAGTAAAGATGAAAGTGTGTTAAGAGAGCAGATTTAACGCAGGATTTTAGATCAAAAAAAGAGCTAAAAACACCTTCAGGCAGTGCTTTTAACTCTTTGTATTTTATTGTGGATTAACCAATTAACGGTTTAAGAAGTCTACCGCTTTATCTGGGAAGTCGGTAAAAACACCGTCGACTTTCACTTGGTTATAAAACACGTCCAACATACCATCGAAGTTATCGACATAACCTGGAATTCGGCCTGGATCAGCGCGGAATGTATATGGGTGAACATCTAAGCCTGCGTCTTTCGCTGACTTCATCAATGGCTTAATGATGATGTTATCTTTGGTTGATGCATCGTCCACCAGCATAGGTTTCCAAGGACCAATACCGTCAGCATAAGTCGCCACTTTTGCCATACCGCCCTTCTCGAACATCCAATCATAACTATAAGGCGTCGCTACATCGCCTTTGTAAGTCATGGTTTCATTCCAGTCCGTATAAGCCATTAGCTGAACCAGCTTGAGGTCCATTTCCATCGCAGGCATGAGTTCGTCGTTTATGCGTTTTAGTTCGTTCGCATCGAAACACTGTAGGTAAACCTTATCATCTTTTGATAGGTAACCATATTGGTGCAAGGTAGCCAGTACTGCTTTAGAGATGTCTTTGCCTTCATGACGGTGGAACCATGGTGCTTTGATTTCTGGGTAGATGCCAACGTCATAACCAAGGGTCTTATTCAAACCTTGGATCATTTCGATTTCTTCTGCAAACGTTGGTACTCGGAAATCAGACTGCCACATTGGGAAGCGTGTTGGGTAACCTGCGACTTTGTTCCCTTGCTCATCAAGCTTAAAGCCTTCTGTCACTCTTAATGATTTTATCTCAGCGAGTGTAAAATCTATCGCGTAGTAGCGCCCATCTTCACGCGCACGGTCAGGAAAGCGCTCTGCAACATCGGTAACGCGATCTAGATAATGATCATGAAGTACGACGAGTTGGTCGTCTTTGGTCATCACAACATCTTGTTCGATGTAATCTGGTTTCATTGCATATGCAAGAGCCTTAGCAGGCAGAGTATGCTCAGGTAAGTAACCCGATGCGCCTCGGTGAGCAATAACCAAAGGATCGGCAAAGGCGTTAGCCGATAAGCTTAGAGCCAATAGAGCCAGGGACAGTGACGTTGTTTTCATTGTTCTATTCCTTGATAAAATAGAGGCAGGTTATCCCTGCCTCGTTTAATTATTAGTATGATGATGTTGAGTTAAAGAATGATTAAGCTATTGCCTCTTTCTCTCGCTCAAGGCTTTTCTCTTTATGGTGCTTACGCTCACCGACAAACGCGTACAACAGGCAGATGATTGAAGCAACACAAGCACCCACCAAGATAGTGAAACCACCATCCCATCCGTAATGGTCAACCATGAAGCCAAGTACTGCGTTTGCTGCAACTGCGCCACCTAAGTAACCAAATAGACCTGTTAGACCAGCAGCTGTACCCGCAGCTTTCTTAGGTGCAAGTTCAAGTGCGTATAGACCAATTAGCATTACCGGACCGTAGATTAGGAAACCAATCGCAACCAATGCCATCATATCAATAGTTGGGTTACCTGCCGGGTTAAACCAGTAAACTAGCACCGCGATAGTCACCAATACCATGAACAAGATACCTGCTGGAGCACGGCGACCTTTAAATAGTTTATCTGAGATCCAACCACACAATAGCGTGCCAGGGATACCTGCCCACTCATACAAGAAGTAAGCCCAAGAAGATTTATCTACAGAGAAGTCTTTCGCTTCTTTTAGGTAAACAGGAGCCCAGTCCAGTACGCCATAACGAATTAGGTAAACGAACGCGTTTGCAATTGCGATAGACCACAGCAGTTTGTTATTGAATACGTACTTAAAGAAGATCTCTTTCGCTGTCATCTCAGTTTCGTGAGATTTGTCGTAGTCATCTGGGTAGTCGTTTTTGTGCTCTTCAATTGGCGGTAGACCACAAGATTGAGGGGTATCTCTTACTGTGAACCAAATGAAAATAGCAACGAGAGTGGCAAAAAATGCAGGAACATAAAAAGCGGTTCGCCAATCGTCGTTAAAAGCCCAAAGACCCAATAAGAACATTGGACCAATCAATCCACCACCCACGTTGTGAGCAACGTTCCATACTGACACGATCTCGCCACGCTCTTTACGTGACCACCAGTGCACCATGGTTCGTCCACACGCTGGCCAACCCATACCTTGGAACCAACCGTTCAGGAATAGAAGAATAAACATTGCGGTGATGCTGCCGGTTGCCCAAGGCATGAAACCAAAGCAGAACATAACCAGTGCCGACATTAACAAGCCGCCACTGAGGAAATAACGAGGGTTAGAACGGTCAGAAACGCTACCCATTAAGAATTTAGATAGACCGTAAGCAATAGATACGGCTGCTAATGCCACACCCAGCTCACCACGGCTGAAACCCTGTTCAATCAAGTAAGGCATTGCCAAACTAAAGTTTTTACGGACTAGGTAGTAACCCGCGTAGCCAACAAAAATACCGATGAACAGTTGCCATCGTAATCGTGTGTATGTGCTATCGATCTTATCTGATGACAAACGATCGATATGCGCCATAGGTTTGAATATTCCAAACATAGGAACCTCATGTTATTGGGCGAAGGAAGAATAAAATGCTCGAACGAAAGAATTAACGCTCATTCGAAAACAGGAGGGATTGTATGTGCTTCAGGAATAATTTCTGTGATGCATATAGCTATTAACAATAAATTTGTTTAAATACAGCAAATTAGTTTCATTTAATTAGATCATGCTTCATATTTTTGACCATTAGTTGATTATTCAACCAATTGTAAATCGAGCAAGCACTAGCCAGCAGTGAGCAATCGAGCATTAAGCAAGCACAGTACGTCGTATTATTGTCCTAGCTGCATATTAAATACTGCGTTTATGAGTTATTACCGCGAACAACCGATCGCAGCTTCCTACCCTCCACATACAACTCATCCCCACCAGCGTTCTTTTGCGCACCTAATACATAACCAGTCGTGATGTGACAACTATGATCCAGTTTATTTATTGAGCATTCATGTTTACGTATCGTTCACTTCAAGCGATGTAGCAGAGCAACTAAGTCAAAGTTATTGGCGTTCAATAAACACGTTCTGTGCATCAACTGTTTAGAACAAACCCAACGATAGGAAACATCATGAACAAATCACTTATCGCGCTTGTCCTTACTGCCGTTCTTGCGGGTTGCTCATCTGGCGGAACCTCAGAACCAGCTCAACCACAATTCGATGGGGATCATGGCTATGAAAATATCGACCCAGGCTTTGGATATGACGATACAGATGACGATGGCGGTTATGACAACGCAGACCCAAAGTATGGCGTTGACGCACCAACACTGAAAGACAAAATCGCTCAAGCGGATCTCGGGTTTATACACATCCCAGAGCTAGGCGATATTCCTTTCTTTAATAAAGGTAACGATGAAGCAAACATCAGTGCGGTGAAGGAACGAGACCACGATGGCGAAACGCTATACAGCATCTACGTTGGCGAGCGACGTGTCGGTGAAATCTTGGTTCGCGATGGACATGTAAAAGTAACCGCAGGTGACAAAATGATTACTGCACAAAAAGATTCCATCGATTATCGACAGCAAGATCATACCTTTTGGACAGTGAGAGACACCAACGGCGACGTCATTGGAGACTTTAAACGTGTAGACGATGGTGTTTGGATTTTCCGTGAAGAAATAGACCGTGAAACATTTGTTGTTAAATATCATCATGGTAAGTGGAACTTTATCCCAGTTGCCGATATCAAGAACAAAGTTAAAGACAAACTGCCTACTCATGCTGAAGTGACAAAAGTCCGTACCAAGATGCAGGTAAACAAACTACGCACTTTAAAATAGTGCACTTTGACTCCTCACGATAGTGACATCCCATTGAGCTGGCATTCTTTCAATTGGAGAGTGCCTGTTCAGAACAAGAACAACGGAAACAGATTACAAAAACAACTCAAGGACGATCCCGACTAGGTTACTCATTTACTGGCGTTCCATATCACCGATATGCGCCTCTATTAAGTACACATAAGCGAGCGATCCAATGACTATCAAAGCCCTTCCCCTTACAGTTTTAGCTTCTCTTCTTTTGTTCTCTACATCTCATGTTAACGCTTTCGAACAGACTCAAGAAGAAACAGCCGTTACGTTTGGCTTATCTGCTGAAAGAGGCTGGAGAGATTGGTCTGCTTCTTATGTGAAATATCGTGGTCCGGGAACAGTTGGTTATGGTGTTGAGTTTACACGCTCGGCATATAACGAGGATGACGGGGCTTACGAGTACAAACAACGCGACAACGAATATCAGTTTCATGCACCGATTGGTATTACCGATAACTTGTATATCACTCCCGGCTACGGAATAAAACGAACACACACGGATATTACTTTTGAAGGACACGAGCTTTCTGATAGCACAACAAAACAAGTGGGTGGCTTAGATGCAACCTATATTACGGACACTGGCTTCGTTGTGACCGCAGGTTTTGATAAGGCCGAAGGAGAAGATTTAGAATTTTCCATCGGTGCAGGTATTGCTTGGTAAACATTGCCAATCCAAACTATCCATACAAAAAGGGCCTAGATTTCTCTAGACCCTTATATAAACAGTATTCCGCAGCTGAGTCAGCTACAACAATCTATTATTCTTCGATGTAGTAAGCTTCTACAGTGCCTTTAAGAGTAATAAGCATTGGATGACCGAAACGATCAAGTGCTTTAGGAGAAGGAATCTTCACCCAACCTTCGCTGATGCAGTATTCTTCAACATCAGTACGCTCTTTACCATTTAGACGGATACCGATTGGGTATTCGAAACACTCAGCCACGTGGTGTGGGCTGCGTGGGTTGCCTGCAAGATGATCTGGTAAAGCTGGTCTTGAATTAGTATCGCTCATGTTCATTACCTGTATGTACGTAAATAAAAAAAGTGCGTTATTCTAGTCAATATAGGCTTTGTGCTCAACAACTGCCGTAATAAATTGTATTGATAGCTTTAATCAGCGCCTAGTTGTTTGATTTATTGGCGATATTTGCCCTATTTCTTACATAAAACTAAACACTTTTAACATCGTAAGCCGATACCTTCACTCAAAAAGAAACGCACATCACATGATGGTCTGGGTCGGTATCAATATTGACGCTCGACCAACCGAGAGATAGGTACAAGGACGGTATATTGGCATAGGCGTAAAGCTTAGACGCAGAATCTTCTGCAGTTTTCGATTGGTAGAAGGCTGGCATCTGTTCAACCGCTCGCTTAATCAACTCACTGGCAATGCCTTGTCCTCGCCATTTCTCATCAACATAAACAGCATTAATCCAAACAACATCCCTTACTTGATGAGGTTCTTGAAAATGGGAGTACGCTAAGCCACCGATAACAACATTTTCGCGAATGACAACAATAACTGGCGGTAGATGAGCATTGGTTGGGTCCGACTGCTCTGGATAGGCCGATTTAAACTCAAAGTCCGCCCATTCACTTTGAAAAAGGCGTTCGAGCTCTTGCCAATGTGGAGAGTGTTGGACACATTGTCTAAAAACGACTTTTTGCATTTAAACTTCCTTTTTAAATACGAACGATCGGAATGAGAGCCTGTGAGTTAAACAACTCACTCAAAATCAGTATTACGCTACTCTTCTTCCTCATAATGATCATAGTCTGCGTCTTGATTAATCTCTTCTCCACACCCTAAGCATTCCGCTTGTAAGTCCGTGGGCATCGCAATAATCAAACCACAATGTGGGCACAAATCGCCTTGTTGATACATAAAGCTTCCCTTCTACTTTTACCCAGTCTACTTTAACCAATGTTGGTTAGGGTACGTTTGCTTGCTCTCTTCCAACCAATCGTGAATCACTTGGCGAGCTGCCTCAGTCGGTGGCGCGTTTCTTTTTCCGCAGATTTGGTCGTTCTCAAACGGAAACGCTTTACTTGGAACACGACGTAAACCAATGGTTAAGCGCTGAGGCTTCATCATTCGAAACACCACATAGCGGTCGCTCATAATGCGATTATGATACACGCCAATACAGTGCTTTTGTTCAATGCCCTCTTTCTCAAGATCAAAGTAATCCGTAATTGGGTGAATGTTTTCATTCCCCAGCAAAGGGACCGGATACGGGATATCCATGTCCATGGGCCGACTGCCTTCTAAACGTCGCAATTGACGCTGCTCAGTCCAACGGTCGTGGAGTTGTTCGAACATTGCGAACGAGTTCTGGCTGGTTATTGAGCGTAAAGGATCATCAATTTCTAAATCCTGCCCTAACAATATCGCGTCTTGGAACATCGCCATCTTTGACGGAGAATTAAGTCTACCTTCTTCAACCATTGCAATGCCCAATCGACTGCCGGTTAAAAATGGGTGTACCTGGTCCAAACGCAGTGCCGTGTAGCCAACCTTCGAGTAGTGCTTAAACTTAAGAACACGTCTTTGCAGCGGCTCTAAAATTCGCACGATATGATCGAGTTCATCACCAACGTTATAGTGCAACTCAAGCTTGTCGATAAATTTTAGCGTCGCTTTGCTGCTGTCTAAACCAAGCTTAGCTAGGATCTTCTTTTGCCCTAAACGGCTTAGTTCCAAAGCTTTCTGGTTATCAACACTGTATTTCATGCAAATCAACGCCAAAATCACTGGCCGTAATTCCAATAGTTGTGCCGCTTCATAAGTGTTCGCCGCCAACCATAACATTTGGTACTGATATTCTGGAAAGTTATCTGTGATTTCACGGTAGCGTGCTGGCAGAGTTTCTAACCATCGCCCGTTAACATCAAATTGCTCTATGAGATTAAGGCTTAACCCAATACCACCATCGAGTGGACGTCGTCCGTCTTCAAACACATGGTAGCCAACCAATTTTTGTGACCAATCACGAATCTCGATATCGTAATCAAAGCCGAGTGTTCGGGTGGGAATGGTGAGTAGTGCTGTCATTGATGCCTCTTCATTGGTGGCGCATTGATCTTTCAAGCCTATATAACAGCATAAGCTAGCGCTTCATCCACTATATCAACCTTTTGTAAATTTCTTATCAATCAAAGCGCTATATACAAGATAGCCTTTATAAGATCTTTGAATGATGATTTTCCTTAATATGAGACCTCTTCGATATCATTTGCGCCAACAAAAACTATGCTTGTTACATAACCCACAACAAAAGGCTTAAATTATGGAATACCGACATATTCTAGTCGCGGTTGAACTGTCTGACGACACCAAAGTACTGATTGATAGAGCGACTTTCTTCGCGGATAAACTCGATGCGGGTATTTCGTTTGTTTACATCGATGGTACGCATGGAGAAATCTACCCTGAGCTAGTTGATATTCAAGCAAACGACGGGGATTTACCCATCAATCAAGATGCCGTTAACCACTTGAAGGAGTTCGAAGCTTACGCAAAACACCCTATTAAGCATATTTTTGTAGGTACGGGCGATTTGAACGATAAGCTCAAGAACACGATCTCAGCAAATAACGTTGACCTATTAATGTGCGGCCATCACCATGATTTTTGGCATAAGCTTATCTCCCACTCGAAACAGATAATCGACACCTCTCCGATTGATATCTTGGTCGTTCCGATGGAATAGCAGCTTTCTGTTAAACGGTTAAAACGTTCAGCATTGCCAACCTCTATCGGTATTATTGGTTGGCATATTTCGGTTGGCTGAATACCCTTCTGTACTCGTCCCTTTTTCTCTGGCTAAGTACTACCGATTTCCCTACATCATTTGTGATCTTGTTAGCGTATCAACTCGTAAGCGTCTAATAATTAACAATTCACGAGTGTAAGCATGAAAAAGATTGGTCTCTATCTTTTTACATATGACTTAAGAATCAACGACAACACACTACTTCATCAAGCGTCGCAGAGCGTCGATGAGCTACTATGTGTCGCGGTCGAACCAAGGCTTTCTACCTACTCTGTTCGACTTTCACAAGAACAGGAAAACGGGGCGCATCGTCACCTTTTCATTAATCAAGCTATAGATGATTTAGCCTTGAGTTTGGCGCGTCTTGGACAACGCCTTTTTGTATTAGAGCGAAATACGAGTGAGGACTTAGTTCAACTCGTCAAATCTCAGCAAGTGACACACTTTTTTGCCAGTTCGCATTGTGCCCATGACGAGCGACAGTTAATAAATGATACGCTAACGCAGTGTCCTGATTTATTCATCTATCAGCAGCATCACACAACTTTGTTTGAGAGTGATGCGTTCCCCTTTGAACTTACCAAGCTGCCTGCTTCGTTTACGAAATTCCGTCTTCAAGTTGAACGTTTAGAGATTGAGATAGAAGAGAGTGTAATAACTTACCTGCCACCAGCACCTCAAACCGCTACTTACTCATATAGAGAGCCGATACTTGAATCGGAAGCCTCAGATACACGTGACTACGTAGGCGGCGAAACGGCAGGGTTAACTCACTTAGAAAACTACTTCTCACATCACTATGCCGGAACCTACAAACAGACGCGAAACGCATTAGATGGCATCGAGAACTCAACCAAGTTTTCGCCATGGCTAGCGCTAGGGTGTGTATCGCCAAAAACCATTTACCGCCACTTAAAACAATTCGAAGCGCATCGTGGCACGAACGATTCGACGTACTGGATCTACTTTGAGTTGTTGTGGCGTGAATATTTCTATTGGAAGTGTTTAACGCTAGGGGCATCGCTGTTCGGTCGAGATGCTAACAATCTCTCCAATGAACAATTGCTTGATACCACTGCGGGAGCGAGCTTTGCTAAATGGAAAAGCGGCAACACCAACTACCCTATTGTTGATGCCTGCATGCGCCAGCTTAACGCAACGGGTTATATGTCTAACAGAGGCAGACAGCTAGTCGCAAGCTGCTTGATTCACGAGCTTGGTATTGATTGGCACCACGGTGCCGCCTACTTCGAAAGCCAACTCATTGATTACGATGTCGCGTCGAATTGGGGGAATTGGGCTTATATCGCCGGAGCTTTAAATCCACAGGCTACGCAAAACACCAACAAACAAAATGCAGCCAATCAATCACAATCTAAATCCCGTCATTTCGATCTTGTTAAGCAAACAGAAATGTATGACCCAGAGCACGCCTTTATCAACAAATGGCACCGGGAAGATAAAGCTTCAGCGTCAACTCGATATCAGGACGTAATATGAAATACAAAACTGTACGACTAATTTTAGGTGACCAGCTCAATATTGAGCACTCTTGGTTCGGTCATGTCAGTGATGAGGTGATCTACATCATCGCCGAACTCAAGCAGGAAACCGACTATGTTGCCTCGCACATCCAAAAAGTGGCGGCGTTCTTTTCTGCAATGGGTTATTTCGCTGAAGAGCTAACACAACGTGGGCACCAAGTGTTGCATTTGACCTTGGATGATACGGCACAGTTTAAAGATCTCGACGCCGTACTACAGCACTACACAAACGAGTTTAACGCCGAGAAATTTGAATACCAAAGACCAGACGAATATCGCCTATTAGAACAGCTCAACAAACTCAAACTACCTAACACCGTCAAAGGGTGCTGCGACTCGGAGCACTTCATGTTTCCTTTTGCAGAAATCGAAGAGCAGTTTCCGAAGGATAAACACATCATGATGGAGCACTTCTATCGCCGAATGAGAAAGCGTTTCGATATTCTCTTAGACGATGGAAAACCAGTCGGCGGTAAATGGAACTATGATGCGAACAACCGTAAAAAACTCAAGAAACAGGACATCGAAAACCTGCCACAACCCTTGATGTTTGCCAACGATATCTCATCCATCCTAGAGCGTATTGAACGACACCAAGTTGCGACCATAGGACAAGTTGGTGACCAACTGCTTTGGCCTGTGATTCGAGCGCAAAGTTTGTCTTTGCTCGCTCACTTCTGCCAAGTTTGTCTACCGCTATTTGGTCATTTTCAAGACGCAATGACAGTGGAACACGACTCAAAGTGGAGCTTGTATCACAGCCGACTCTCGTTTTCGTTAAACAGCAAGCTTCTTAGCCCTAGCGAAGTTATTGATGCCGCTCTTTCTGCTTATCGCGCTTCTTCTAAGCAAAATGCACCCACTATCGATATTGCACAGGTCGAAGGGTTCATTCGTCAGATATTGGGTTGGCGTGAGTACATACGTGCAGTGTATTGGGCGAACATGCCGGCTTACGCTACCAAGAACCACTACTCAGCAGACCGAGCGTTGCCGCATTACTTTTGGGATGGCCAAACTAAGATGAATTGCATGAAGCACGCGATTGATCAATCACTAGAGTATGCTTATGCCCACCATATTCAAAGGCTCATGGTAACGGGCAACTTTTGCTTAATCACAGGCATTGCACCAGACCAAGTCGACAACTGGTACCTCGGCATTTACGTAGATGCAATTGAATGGGTTGAAATGCCAAATACGCGAGGTATGGCACTGTTTGCGGATGGCGGGATCGTAGGAACCAAACCATACTCTGCCAGCGGTTCGTACATAAATCGCATGAGTGACTATTGCAAAGGTTGTCATTATAAAATTAAAGAGCGCAGTGGTGAGTCCTCGTGTCCGTTTAACAGTTTGTACTGGCGCTTTATGAATCAACACCGCGACGCCTTAAACCGAAACCCTCGCATGGGTATGCTTTATCGTTCTTGGGACAACATGGATGCACAAGAACAACAAGCGATATTAGATACGGCGGAACAACGACTGATGAATTTGGAGAACTTATAATGGTGGAGCAACTCAGATTACACATATTGGTTATCGGTGGTAGTGGCGGCATTGGTCTCGCCGTGGTTAAGCACCTACTGTCTGAGCTGTCTCGCTTTGATTTTCTCGATATTCATGTTGCGGCAACTTACCATTCCCAAAAACCTGAGATTGATGATAAACGCCTAACTTGGCACCAGGTTGACGTGACTCAAGAATCCGATATCGTCGAATTACGTTCTCAATTTGATCAACTCGATTGGCTGATTAACTGCGTTGGGATGTTACATACGCCAGAACTGGGGCCTGAAAAGAACCTGTCGTCCATCGACCCAGAATTCTTCCTCAAAAACATGTCTGTGAATACCCTACCAAGCTTGTTACTCGCTAAGCACTTCACTCCACTTCTCAAAACGAGTGACAACCCCAAGTTTGCGGTGGTGTCCGCTAAGGTTGGCAGTATTTCAGATAACAGATTAGGCGGCTGGTATAGCTATCGATCATCAAAAGCTGCCCTCAACATGTTCATTAAAACCATGTCGATTGAATGGCGTCGAACAATTAAGAAAGGCACCATATTAGCGCTGCACCCAGGGACGACTGATACTGCGTTATCGAAACCCTTTCAAGCAAATGTACCGGAGGGCAAGCTATTCGATTCAGCTTACGTGGCACATCAACTCGTCGACATTATTCGCACCGCCACACCAGAGCAAAGCGGACATTTCTACGGGTATAACGGGGAACAGTTACCTTGGTAAAACAGAAATAAAAAGTTGGGAAGATCGGATCCGCACTGAGATTCCCTATCACGCTCGTCCCTCGCTGTAGGGAATGACGAAATTGTAAGTATTTGGATCCCTTTCATAAATAACCAAAAGGCAGTTGAGCATCCAAAGTCAGTTACACTCACTCGGAACATCCGAATACATGAACATAACGATTAGTAAGTACTGTACAAGTAGGAAGTGTACGCAATAGTCCAATCCATAACCTTCCTCGTCATTCCCGAGAAGGAGGAGCGATTGAGTCGGGAATCTCATTAAGATATTCGCTAAACGTTATTGAGATTCCCTATCACGCTCGCCCCTCGCTGTAGGGAATGACGAAGTGTTCGCCAGCAAAATCTAGCGTTGCTACAGTCTAGCTTTGCTTAGGTTTATTACGGCGACAACGCTCAGAGCAATACACGACTTCATCCCAGCAGCGTTCCCACTTCTTGCGCCATGCGAATGGCTTCTGACACACAGGGCATGTCTTTGTCGGTAGGTGCGGCTTTTTGTGCATGAATGTTCCTTGTGTTTTGGCCTATCAATTGAAGTTCTAACAAAAAGATGCCCTATTAAGCTCGTTCATCGCTACAGGGAATGGTGATAGTTGTGATACCCAAGCTAACTTACCCAACTTCAAATAATGGTCGGAACTCTCTAGCGTCCGACCATCTCTTCCAGCATTGGTATACAAATCAGAGCCCCATTCCGTCATCCCCAAGAAGGAGGAACGACTGAGTTGGGGATCTGCTTTTGTTGAAGCTGAAACCATTTCAACTCAACACGCTAGGCTTTTAATACCACCGACCAATCTTGAAGATATCAGGCAACCACTTTGTACTGCTTTTCCATCTCGCTAACGCCAAGGCCTGCGTGCTTGGTTACTTTCAACTGAACAGGCACACGCTCTTTCAAAGCTTCAACGTGGCTAATGACGCCAATCATTTTGCCTGATGCATTCAAGTTATCGAGTGCGTTCAATGCGATGTCTAGCGTGTCACTATCAAGCGTGCCAAATCCTTCATCTAAGAACAGAGAATCAATACTGGTTTTGTAGCTAACAAGATCAGATAACGCGAGTGCCAACGCCAAACTCACCAAGAAGCTTTCACCACCAGACAGAGTTTTGGTGTCGCGCATTACATCACCCTGCCAGGTATCGAGTACCTGAAGCTCTAAGCCATCGTCGGCTTTGCGTTTTAATTCATATCGACCATGCAAACGCTGTAACTGCTTGTTTGCCAAGTACACCAAGTTTTCCAGTGTTAGGCCTTGTGCAAACTTACGGAACTTATCGCCATTCTTAGAGCCAATCAGCGAGTTCAAGCGAGAGATATCATCGAACTCAACTTGTTGTTCAGAGATCTGCTTAAATAAATCCTGCTGGTTACTTCGGTTCTGACGATCCGTTTCAAGGTTGGCAGAAATTGCGCCAATCTTGCTCGCATGGCTTTGTTGAGCTTCTTGGCAATCAGCTGTCGCCTGCTCCACTTGCTGTTGATCTTGTTCTTGCCATGTTTGCGCATTTTCGTGGTTTTGGAGTTCCACTTGCGCTGCTTTTGCCGTATTCAGCCTTGCTTGAGCACTGACTATCGCTTCATCCAGAGACTTCTTAAGATTTTGTAATTGAGTACGCACCTCTTCATCGAGCAGTGCCGCTTCAAAATCAACTTCCCCTTCAAATGGGCTCGCTTGCAAAGCTTCAACCCAAGCATTGGTCGCTTGCGTGTGGCTTGTTTGCTTCGTGGTTAACTCATCAGAAAAGCCTGTATGTTTCGTTTGTTCGGTTCGATGTTCCAATTCACAGCGATTAAGTACCAACTGAGCCGCCTCTAACGCTGTAACTGCATCTGCTACCTTTTGCTTCATTGCTTGGCTTGCGACTTGAATGTCTTGCTCGCCAAACAACTGCGCTCTTTCACCACCAATACGAACCAGTTCAGAAGTTAACAATTCGCTTTCTTTGCTTAACGCATCTAGCTCTTTTTGTGCACTGCTGAGTTTGTCATCCAGTGTTTTTTGTTCAGCACATTGGGTAATCAAACGCTTCTCTAGCTCAGCCTGTTGCTGTTTGGTTTGCAACCATGTATTTGAGGCTTGCAGTTTTTCAGCGAACCAAGCGTCAATGTGCTCAAGTTCAGGAGCTTCGATAGAGGTTTCAACAATACTCTCTTTGAGTGAGCGCCATTGTTGCTCTTTGGCTTGCGCGGTTTGACCTGCTTGTTCATTCGCAGCTTGGTTTTGCTTATTGAGGTCGTTGAGGCGCTCCTCCGCTAACACAAGGTTAGCTTGCGCTTTATCAGCCATGACACTCACAGATAAACGTTGTTTCTCCGCCTCGGCATAGCTGTTTTTTGCATCTACTAAGACTTTTAGCTGCTGCTGGGTTTGATTTAAGTGAAGCTCGCATTGTTCAACAAATGCCGTCACCTTCGTTTCATTCCCAAGGTCAGTCACAGAAAGCGGTGTTAACTCCAGCGTCACAGCTGGAAAGTCAGACAAACTCTGTTGAAGCTTACCTATTACAGATTGCCAATTAAGTTGCGCTTGCTGAATATCCGCTTGTGCACGTTGAATATCATCGCTTAGTGCTGTGATCATAGGAGCAAGAGAATCCAACTGTTGGCGATGCTCTTGACCATCTTTCTTAATGACCGCTAACTCATGTTTTTCTCGCTCTTGCTGAGCAATCAAGTTCGCAATATCTTGCGACTGCTCAACGCTATGTTCAGTAGAACCACATAGCGGACATTCAGAGCCAGACTCCAACTTCGCACGGTACTTAGCTAACTCTCCCTCTTGTGCGATTAACAAGGTTAAGCGCTCAAGTGATGTCTCTTTCTCTTTGTATCGCTCTACCAGTACTTCACGCTCTTTCGATAGCTTGTCAGCCTGCTGAACGTTAGTTTGGTGGGCTTGTGTCTTAACAGCGAGCTGTTGCTGTGCATTCAAAAAACCACGATTGATTTCAAATAACGAGTGGGTGTTGCGATTCCAAAACTCCAACAACTCTTTTTGAGCAAGTAATGCTGTTTCACTGGAGCTCGCCTGTAATGCTTCCCATTGCTGCTTGGTATTGTTCTCGGCCAGCAACAATTCAGCTAGAGCTTGATCTTGCGATGCTTTGGTTTGCTGTGCGTTTTTAATCACAGCTTGTTGAGCTTCTAACGCCGTAACGGTTTGCTTCGCTAAGTTAAGTTGTTGTGAATGCTGAGACTCTAACGTACGCACTTGCTCAACTTTGGCTTGCCACTGACCTAGGTGCTTTTCGAGGTGTTGGTCCGCCTGATGCGCCTCTAGATAGTCAGCGCTCAGCTTTTCTTGCTGTTTCAACTCGTCAATCTGTTGCACCAACATAAGCTGTTGATTACGTTGCTGTGCGTGTTGTTCATTCAACGTATTTGCGGCGTTAACCGCCGAGGTATGCTTGTCTTTGAGTACCGATATTTGGTTGTCCAGTGGGCGGACTTGCTCAATGATCTTTTCTTGATCCTGTTGCTCGGCTTTAACGTTTTCAACCGCTTCACTACTTTGAGTCAGTTTAGTTTGGGCATCTAACTTCTCGGCCTCGCGCACTGCTAGTAACTTAGTACTGTTATCTAGGTTAATTTGCGTAAGGTTGAGATCATGCTCACAGCGTTTCAAGTCTTTGTGCAGCGGTCGCAATTTCTCAGCCGGCTCGCTGTTTGCCAAACGTAACAAAGATGGTCGATTTTGCTCTAAATCGCTTTGCGCTATTTTTAGGTCTTGTTCACTTGTCGCAACAGTATACTGCGCTTTGGTCACGTCTTTCCACCAGCTAAGGTGAGCTTGCCACTCTTTTAGTTGTTCTGCTAAACGTTTCTGTTCAGCTTCTAACGTCTCACGCTCTGTTGTCAGCTCTTGAATTTGCTCATCAGACAGTAAACTCACACCCTCAGCTTTTGCTTTCAGGTGATTAAGCGACTCTTCACTCGATTTAAAGTGATCGTAAATACGTTCTGAAATCTGGCTATAGACTTCAGTACCAGTAAGTTCTTCCAACAATTCAGCACGATCATTCGCGTTAGCATTTAAGAAGGCAGCAAATTCGCCTTGAGAAAGCATGATTGATTTCGTAAAGCGAGAGAAATCGAGACCTGTCACCTGCTCAACCAACTTGGTCTTCTTGGTTAGCATGGTTTCTAAGACTTTATCAGTGTCTGCACCTGCAAATTCACATGTTGGCGTCTGCAGTGCACCATCGTGCTTGCCGCGCGCTCGCTTTTGATGAAAGTTAGAACGATAAGTTTTGCCCTGCACTTCAAATTCAAGTTCAGCGAAACACTCACCGGTACCGCGAGTCATCAACTCGTTATTGCCCTTCGCTATGCTTTTCAAACGAGGCGTGCGGTGGAATAGCGCTAAACAAATTGCATCCAGAATAGTCGTTTTACCCGCACCGGTTGGGCCCGTGATTGCAAACAGGCCATTTTCTGCAAACGGTGATTGGGTGAAATCGAGCTTCCAACGCCCTTTCAAAGAGTTCAGGTTTTCAAATTCTAGGCTTAAAATCTTCATACTCGTTACTCTTCTACTTTGTTTGTTGCTTGAGCGCTTTCAGACACTTCGACCATGACTTGCTTAAACTTCACCGTCATTCGCTCTAAGCGGGCTTTTTCAGATTCAGTTTCGAACTCTTCTAAAGCAATGCGCTTGGTAAACACGTCCATTGGGCTCAGTTCAGACAGAGTTTCTGCTGATTCTTGCTCCAACGCTTGGTTGCGACGCTCTCTTGCACGGCGCAGTTGAAGTACTTCCACATTCAAGCCTTCAGTCAATGCACGCATACGTTCTTGTAGATCAGATAGGTAATCTTGAGCCTGAACCTCTATCGACAACCACACGCTTTGTTCGCCATCCAAACCAATATATTGATTCAGTTGAGACTCTATCTCGCTCAAGTCGCCTTTAATTTCGGCCAACGGTTGGAAAGTAGGAACGGCTAATTGAGAAATGGTTCGTTCACCTTCAACAAACTCGACCACGCATACCTGCTTCTGGGATTTAAGCTCGTCAAAGCTAAGTGGGATTGGAGAGCCGGAATAACGAATGTATTCACGCTTGGCCACCACCTGAGGACGATGAATATGACCAAGAGCAATGTAGTCAGCATCTGGGAAGCCATCCGCAGCAAAGCCATCTAGGTTACCAACGTAAATATCACGTACAGAATCTGACTGTTGAACGCCCATTGCAGTAAGGTGACCCGTAGCGATGATTGGCATGTGCTCATGGTTTTCATAGGTAGCACGCTTAGCGACTGCCGCCTCATAAACACTTTGGTAGTGCTGCTTGATGGCATCCCCAAGCTGTTTTTGACGCTCTACGCCAGTAACACCAGCTTGGCTGGTCAGCACATCACGTGGGCGGATAAAAGGAATAGCACACACGAGCGCTTCTACATCGCCCTTTTTACCCTTGAGTTCAACAACCTGAGTCGCATGATCTTCGTTGGTATTTGGGATGACATCAGCACCCATGTATTTGAGCAGTTGTTGGGTCTCTTTCAGAACCGAAACGGAATCGTGGTTTCCGCCTAGCAGTACCAATTGACAGCCAATCTTGTTCGAATCGACGACAAACTTGTTATACATCTCACGAGCGTAACTTGGTGGCGTACTGGTATCGAAAATGTCACCAGCAACGATGATCGCATCGATGTCATGTTCAGTAACTTGCTCAAGTAACCATTGTAAAAAACGTTCATGTTCATTCTTACGGCTTTTGTTGTAGAAGTTTTGGCCAAGGTGCCAATCGGACGTGTGAAGAATCTTCATTGCTGCTCACTGGAAGTCGGTTATACCTATAATCTACCAAAATCGCCCATACAATTCCCTTTTATAAGCTTGTGAAAAGCAACTAATTTTACGCATGAACGCATCATAGGTTATAGCTACAAAAAAGCCGCTCATAATCAGAGCGGCTTTCGTATCAACTATAAACAATTTCAGATATCAACATGCGTTAGAAATTGTAAGAAGCACCCAGTGTTACTGTGCTAAATGCTACGTCTCGGCTGCTTAGACGTACTTTATTACCGTTAATATAAGCGAAGTTTTCAACGTTCACGGCGTCAGCTTGTGAGATCAGACGAAGTGTTAGGTTCTCTACTGGCGTGTATTCAACACCAACACCGAAGTGGAAGCCTGCGCCAGAGTCATCACCATAGAAAGCACTGTTGCTCGAGTTCAAATCTACGTAGCTTAAACCCGCTAGTACAAATGGACGGATTGAGTTATCGAAAGTGTAACCAACATTCGCAGCTACTGAGAGAGACGTTGGTGAAAGCTTTTTTTGGCCAAACAACTCATAATCAGCGTAGTCCGTGTAGCCTAGTTCGATACCGACAATACGGTTAAACTGATAACCGCCATAAAGGTTGTAACCCATGCCGTCAGAATCTAAATTAGCGCCACCGTCCGTGTCTGAATCTTGATATACACCAAGGCCAGCACCAATGTATGGACCGCCCTCAATACCAGCAGCAAAGGTAGGAAGTGAAACCAAGCCAACTAGGCCTAATAGAAATGTTGATTTAAGCATGAAAATACCCTTTTTAGTTTGTCCCACAGCACCGTTCATCAACTATTAATAGGTTTCCGACACTATTCCAACGGTTGCGATACTGTTTAAAATAAATTATTCAAGCGACTTCCAAAAAACAATACAACACTGTTCATTTACGAAGTGATTGGGAAATTATCACGACAATTTTCATTCACCAAGCGAATAGTTAATAAATTTTATAGAGTCTTATTTATGAGACAAAATAGAGCAAAAGCTTAAAGATGAGTGAGAATTACAGTGTCAACATTGTATGAATGATCATAAAACAAATATAAATCAGACAGTTATAGAAAAATCAATCATATAGAGTGGTTTGTATATTCTAGCTATTACTTGATACTCCCCTTTCCGGAAAACAAAAAAGCTCACGCTATTTTTTAATAGAGTGAGCTTTAATTTATCCTTTCAAATTATTCAGAACAAAACACTATTAAAATATATTTAAAATAGTGAATGTAATATTAATGAGCTTCAGCAAGGCTTGCCAAATAGGTATTCATTAAATAGAAGCCACTAAACTTTTCCACAAAATCTTGAGGTACCGTTTTCTCCGTTAAGCCCGACTTAATCAAAGCGCTCTGCCACGCTTGCACTTTAGGAAAGGCTTTGTTGCGTAATTCAATGGAACTAAATCCAGAACCTACGATCTGAGCAGCTACCTCCACTCTCTCTCGTAGTCCTATGCCTAAGCCTCGTTACAAAACAACCAACTGGAAGCAATACAACCAATCACTCATTAACCGTGGTTCTCTGACCTTTTGGATTGATGAAGAAGCAATAAGCGGGTGGGCGCAAAGCAAACAGAATAAGCGTGGGAGGCCGCGTCGGTTCAGTGATTTAGCTATCACGACAGCACTCATGGTCAAACGAGTTTTTTCTATGCCATTGAGA